>DAOLFO010000140.1:0-7819 GCA_035326305.1 Chitinophagaceae bacterium | reverse complement strand
TTTGAAAATATCAAAAGAGAAGGCTGCACCAGATGAAAGCTGCACTTTGGAAGTTCCCTTCCAGTACCCGCGGTAATCTGTCACATAGGTTTCGCCGGATGATACAACCATGGACCATCCAAAATCAGGACCGGCTCCCGCCATATCAGAACGGGTATTATTTTTCCATATACACCCTGTAAGGGTACTTACCGGAGAAACCCGGTAATTTCCGGAACAATACACCACTCCATTTTCCACGTAGATATCATACGCATTAGAGGGCCCGGTCTGCGGCACATCCAGGTCTGTGCGCTGCCCGTTTTTCCAGTAGCAGGCTATATAAACGGAAGAAGTTCCTACTGATTTCCTTGCTGCCCCGGATATATACACGTCGCCTTTTGCATCCACAAAAACTGAATTAGCAGATGACCCCAGGCCATTGTCCGGAAGAGTAAACTTTGTCCCGTTTCGCCAGTAAACGGCTTTGGACAATATACCGCTGTTATCCACCCCGGCAGCATATACCACTGTTTCTTTTGGTGGCTTATCCTTTTCTTTTTTACAACCGGCATGAACCAATACAGCAGTCATCAGCACACAAGCAATAATCTTTTTCATAGTTATATACGTTTTTCTTTAAATGACATCACAGGTATTGAATTTTTCAGCAGCATTTTAATCTCCTGGAAGGGTACCCGGCTTTCTGCATGTTTACAGTTTTCAGAAGACCGGGTACCGGGGTTTTTCAGTAATCTGTTTGTTGCAGGCTGGGCGGACATCGGCTAACGGACAACGGACGACAGCCGCTGCGCCATACACCGTACATCTCAATTCTTAATTCATAAATCTCCCCCGTTCACTTACTTCCCGCACTCATAGGGCGTATCCACATTATAAATTTTCACCTGTGCCGCTGCCCAGTCGCCTAATACAAACCGCTGTGTCACCTCAGCCATGGCATACATGCACTGATTTCCTTTTTTATAAGAAACATAGGCATATACATCCCTGCTTTTCCGCTCATACTCATCCGTGCTCGCCTCCCATGCATCGGTGGTAAAGACCACTTTTCCTGCAGCAATGCCCTCTGCCTTTGCCTGCTTCAATATGGCATTCCGTATATGCTGATCATTAAACTTACCTGTGGGCGGCAGCTTGTTATCAGCTATATCTCCTTTTTCCAGTATTTCATTATATGCATTCCATGCTTTGCGGTAAGCGGCCAGTCCATTCTCCACATTGCAGGTAAGCTCTCCCTTCGCAAACACTTCCTTTTTATCACCACCTGCCAGCCGTATTTCGTTATCCCATTTGCCTATATTGCCGCCACCTACGGCTTTCAGCATCACAAAAGAACTTTTGCCCCGCAGGTATTTGCTCAGCAACAGCTTAAACTCTGTTGCCTTTGTATAATCAATATCCAGGTAGGTGAGCATTTTCTTATTGTACACCATGCCATATTCGCCCACTTCCCCGCCTTTTAAAATGATACTTTGCTTCGAGAATTCTCCAAAGCCATCCTGCGGGCCAATTATAATGTCTATTTCGGCATTCTCCACCACATCCCCGTTTTTGCCCGCAAAGCGTTTTACCCAGGCATATTCTTTTAATGGCCGGGGCATTTTTACATACATCCACACTTCTTCTCCGTCCTTGATTTCGGCAATGGCGTGTGATGCTGCTGCGGCATAATCAGCATACTCCTTATTTGTAAAAATTATTTTCGCCAGATCCGATACCTTTCCGGCGCTTTCTCCCAGGGCAGGAGAGGGAGCATTTTTAGCTTTTGATGAGGCTCCTTTCACTTTTTTTAAGATTCCTCCCGGCTGTGCCATACAAATGGATATACAGCAAAGTGAAAGAAGAAGGAGTACATTATTTTTCATTGTTTCATTTTTAAAAGTCATACAGAATGTATTTGCGAAATTTTAGCTTGGATTTTTATTCCCCGCAGGCATACGGCGTGTCTGTATTATAAATGCTTACCTGTGCAGGCGCCCATTCCCCTAATACAAACCGCTGCGATACCTCAGCCATGGCATACATACATTGCCCATCTTCCTCATAAGTGAGACAGGCATATACATGCCTTGTCTGCCGCTCATATTCATCGGTACTGGATTCCCAGGCATCGGTGGTGAATACCACTTTATCAGCATCTATCCCTTCTGCAGCAGCCTGCTTTGTGATCAACTTTTCAATTTCTTTATCATTAAATCTTCCCGAAGGCGGCAGCTTATTATCTGCTATATCCCCTTTCTCCAGTATTTCGCTGTACGCATTCCATGCTTTCCGGTAAGCAGCTATGCCATCTTCCACATTGCACATCAGTTCACCCTGTGCAAACACTTCCTTCTTATCGCCACCGGCCAGCCGTATTTCATTATCCCATTTTCCAATATCTCCGCCGCCCACGGCTTTCAGCACAACGAAGGAGCTTTTGCCCCGCAGGTATTTATTCAGCACCAGCTTAAATTCTGCAGCTTTTGTATAATCAATATCCAGGTAAGTGAGCATCTTTTTATGATACACCATGCCATACTGCCCCACTTCTCCTCCTTTTAATATAATGCCCTGTTTTGCAAATTCTCCAAAGCCGTTCCTGGGGCCTATAACTAAATCAACCTCCGCGTTTTCCACTGCATTCCCATCCTTATCTGCAAAGCGCTGCACCCAGGCATACTCTTTTAAAGGCTTCGGCATTTTTACGTACATCCACAGTTCATCGCCATCTTTTATTTCATTAATGGCATGTGGCTTTGCCGATTCATAGTCATCGTATTCCTTATTGGTAAAAACGATCTTCGCATGGCTGACCGGTCTGGCTCCCGCCGCATCATCATCAGCATCCGCTCCGGGTTTAGCTATACCGGAAAGCTTGTTTTTTCCAAAGTCTGATAAAGATTTGAGTGAAAGCATAAGAGCGTTTTTGATTATTTAAACAGTTATCGTTTTATCCAGACCGCCGTTACCCAGCAGGCAAAGACCGAAGACAATTTGGAAAGCGGGTCCTCATCCGGCATATTATCCGTAATGAGCCACTCGCTGCCATCCGAAAAAATATTTTTCACTGTCATCTTTCCTTTTTTTCCCTCGGCCCGCCATTCTGAATAGTTATTGTTATACACCGTTTTGGCATATACAAACTCATTCAACGACCCGGTGCGCCATTCATTGTAATCGTTTTTAAAGCTGACGGTGAAGTACATCACCCTGGCACCGCATATGATTTTCCATTCGCTCCAGTCGCCCTGGTAGGCCTGCTTAAAAATATATTTGTCAGCCCCTGAAAAGCTGAGCTGCCATTCGCTGCCGTCTGAATAGATATTTTTGAGACTGGCCTGCCCTTTATCCGTTTTTAATATCCACTCACTGTTGCCGGTGTATCGCCGTACCAGCGATTTAATCTCCATTGACATGCCCGGCGTTATTTCCACTTGCATAAAAAGCAGGTATATTATTATGTGTTTCAGAAGGCTCATAGGTTGATGCTTTTTCAATAAACAATCTCACATTTCCCGCAGGCTTACTCAACCAGGGCAGGCAACTGCAGCCTGCGCCTGGTGAGTTCTTAGTATAAAGCCGGAATAAGCGGCCCTTCAAAAAAAAACGGTGGTGTAAGGTTAATGCAACGGCTTCCAGTATTGATTGTTATCAAAGCCAGCCCCTTTTCTTCGCATCATCACATCTTCTATAAAAAATTCTTCTGTTAATCCTGCCTGGTTTATTTTCTCCGTTAGCGCCATATCCGTAATGGCCAGCAGCGCTGCAATGTTGATTTTCCAGCCCCCATTCTCCTTTCTGAACCGCAGTGTGAACGGGGCCATTTTTTTATTTACTGTCACTTCCGCCTTTGCTGCGCTCCCTGCGATATCCACTTTCCCTATGTCAATAGCTGACATAGCAGCCACATCCATCATACCACTGCTCACCATAGCGGTAAACAAGCCTGCGCCTGAATATTTTCTTACCGAATCACCATTAATTTCCTGCCTCACTTTAAAAACAATCAGTTTTTCCGACAGACCTGCTTTTGACAACTGTGCTTTTTCACTAAACCGGGCATGCTTTAATACCCTTTCATAAAAGCTGACTGTTTCACTATCCACCATGGCTTGCGCAAGGGGGCCGTTGCTGGTAAGTATGGCCTTTTTATACTTGTCAAAACATTCCTTTATAGCCAGTTGCTCTTTTGCCCGCCCGTTCCTGTCGGGCAGGGAACATGCAATGATGCCTGCTGCCACACACAGCCACACAGGAAAAAAAAGGGTATACTTATTCATGGCCGGATTGACACTGCAGTTATAGCTGTACATAAGCCAGGCACTGGTAAGCCTGCTGGTTAGCCTGGCCTTCGGTACCTACATTTTTCCATGTCTTCCCATCGTCATCAGATATGGCCATAGCGCCATGCTGGCCGGCTACCAGGAACCGCCCGTTGCCATATACCACATCAAAGTAAGTAGTAAGATTTTTTGCTCCCTGCACTTCCACTTTATTCCAGGTAGCCGCATCAGCAGAGACAATGACGGCTCCAAAGCTGCCAGCAGCTACAAAGTTGCTTTTGCCAAAGGCCACTCCCTTTTTGATATTATGTTCATGGGGCAGCATGTTCCAGGCTTTGCCGTCGGTGGAGTAATAATTTTTATCGCCTATCAGCAGGTATTTACCGGCGGTATACAGCACATCAAAGCATTTATTGGTAATCTCTGCATTGCGGTAATCCTCCGTAGTTATTTTCAGGTCATTTCCTTCTTTATTGAGATAGAGCGCCCGCTGAAAGCTGCCGGTGAGTATGAACCGTCCCTTTTCATAGGCTACTGCATTGAAGTGGTTGCGGGTATCCAGCCCGAATATCAGGTCTTCCACTGTTTCTTTCGGGCCCGTATTGCTTTTGCCCCCGGGCAGCTTGGCTACATTTACTTTTTCCATCATCTTTTTCCGGGCTTCTTTCTGGGCAGGGTCTTCTGTTTTGTAGTTAGCCGTAGCCACTAATGTCCAGCTTTCACCATCTGCAGAGTGCATAATGGTTTCGCTCTGCCCCACTATTACAAACATGCCATCGCCAAAGGTCACATCTTCAAAGGCGCCGGGGATTTTGTCGGGCAGGGCTGTTACTTCTGTCCATGTTTTTGCATCTTTTGATGTCAATACCGCTTTATGCGTTACAGCTACTATTTTCCCATTGCCGCTGGCTATGCCACGCACCTGGTAGCCATCGGCAGCCTTGCTCCATACTTTTTTCCAGGTATGGGCGCCATCTTCCGATATATAGATTTCTCCATGCAGGTTAGGCATATAGGGATTGCCACCAGCAATAAATATTTTACCGGAGGGTTTCCAGGCATTTTGCGCCTGCAGGGCATAGCCTGCTATGCAAAGCAACAGCGACAGGAAAACATTCTTTTGAAGGATGCCGGGGCGAAGGATTGTCTTTTTCATTTTCTTTCTTTTTAATGCTTTGAAAAAAGGGTAGCGAACCGCTTACAGAGCCAAAGAAAGAAAACAAGTATTTCCGCTTAAAATAATAATGTCGAACACCCCGATAAAAATGATGAACCGGCTGAAACAAATGGCAAGCCCGGATTTTGGGTTGCCATGAAAAAAAGGGGTGTTCATCAGCCAAACAAGGGTGTTTGTCATTGTTCTGAACACCGAATCGTTTTTTAGATACTTTTGGGCGGAATTGTTCCTTAATTAAAAAATTTACCTGTTCATTTTCAATGATGGAACATTGGTTTATGCGCAACCATCTGCCCCGCAATATTATCCGGCTGCTGCTACTGCTTATGGCCAACTGGCAAATAGCAAATGCGCAGCCTATAACAGACAGCCTGCAAACCGTGCTCAACCGGTCAGAAGACACGGCAAGGGTGCGGATACTGGTAGACCTGTCGCGGCAGTATCAAAAAGAGAAAAACAGGGAGCTTACTTTTCAGTATGCCAATGATGCCGTCACATTATCCTGGAAGATAGGCAACCACCCGGTAATCTATAATGCTTATATCCATCTTGGCCGGCTGTATGAAAATGAGCTGAAGTATGACTCGGCCATTATTGTATACACAGAAGCGCTGGCCCTGGCCGAAAGAAATAAAGCGCTGGCCGTGATTGCAGACCTGCGCACTAAGATCGGCGTAAAATATGATTACCTTTTAGACTGGGAAAAGGCTATACAAAACCACCTGGCCGCACAGGCGCTTTTCACGCAGGTAAATGATACGATAGGCCTCATACGGTCGCATATCAATCTATATGGTGTGTATCAAAACATGAAAGATGCACCCACCAGCAAACACCATATTGAGCAGGCTTACCTGCTATCGGAAAAAACCAGCAATACAGAAGCAAAAGGGTACACCAGCCTGAACCTGGGCTCATTTTACAGCGATGCCAATGAGCCTGACTCCAGCATCAAATACAGCCGCAAAGCATTAAAATACTGGACTGAGCTGGGAAGGCATGAACGTATAGCCCAATGCCTGAACAACCTCGGCATCCAGTTAGTGAAAAAAGGGCAATATGCAGAAGGCATTGCCACCATACAGCAGGCTAATGAAATAAAAATTAAGCACCGCTATACCAGGGATCTTTCCAATGGTTACCTCGCCCTGGGGAAAGCATACCTGCATGCCGGAAACAGGACTGCAGCAGAGCAATGGCTGCGCAAAGGGATTGCCCTGAGCGACTCACTAGAGATAGCACCTGATGATTATATAGCAGCGCTGCGGGACTTATCCGTTTTGCTTTTTGATAAAAAAGAATGGAAGGAAGCCTGGGAAGTGCTGGCAAAGTATGCTGACCGGAATGACAGCCTTTACTCCACGGAAAGGAGAAAAGCAATAGCAGAGGTGGAAGTGCGCTATGAGTCGGAGAAAAAAGAGCAGCTAATAGCCACGCTGAATAAGGAAAAAGAAGCAAAGCAGCGGTTTATTTATCTCATTATATCCATCGCCGTGCTGCTGATGGCATTGCTGGTTGTACTATACATGGTATTTAACACCCGCAGGAAATATTATCAGCAGTTTGAAAAAGTACAGCAGCTAAAAGTACTGCTGAGCCAGATAAATCCCCATTTCCTTTTCAATACACTCAACAGCATTTATTCGCTTTCCCTGTCACGGTCAGACAAAACCCCGGGTATACTGCTGCGCCTGTCGGGCCTGATGCGGTATATGCTGGAGTCATCGGGCAAAAGCCAGGTGGCGCTGGCAGATGAAGTGGCCTGCCTTGAAAACTATATAGCGCTGGAAAAGATACGCCTGCCGGAAGAAGCCCGCATCACCTTTCACCAGCAGGGCTCCTTTGGGGATGTGCTCCTGCCGCCGATGCTCTTTCTGCCGTTTGTGGAAAACGGGTTTAAACATGGCGACAACGGGATGTATACCACCCTGCAAATGGATATCAGCCTCGTCAGGCAGGAAGATTTTATTTATTTTGAGATAGAAAACAACAAGCCGCCTGTGGGAAAAGAGCTGGTCAGCACCACCCGCACCGGCCTGGACAATATCAGGAAAAGGCTGGACATATTATTTAAAAACAGGCACACGCTTGAGATCAGCAATGAGCCTGCAGCGTTTAAAGTAAAACTAACCCTGCAATTGTAATGCAACCCATCCGCTATATCATTGTTGATGATGAGCCGCTGGCCCGCCAGGCGCTGATAAAGCTGCTGGCCAATATACAGGAGATGCAACTGGTGGCAGAATGCAGCAATGCGGCAGAAGCATTGATCATCCTGAAAGCCGGCAATACTGACCTGCTTTTTTTGGATATCAATATGCCGGAGATCACCGGGCTGCAGTTGCTCAAAAGCCTGAACAAAGCGCCGAAAGTG
>DAOLFO010000139.1:0-7867 GCA_035326305.1 Chitinophagaceae bacterium | reverse complement strand
AAGAGCGGCGGAATGCGGCTGGAAAATAGAATGGCTGCCGGCAGTGCCGGCGGGGACGCAGGGAGTAGTGTATTTTACTGCAAATTGATTATTTTTACAGCAGAATCCTTTTATCACCTTTATTTTATCTATGATGTTTAAAGTAGCGCTGGTAGAAGATAATGCCGTAAACCGGAACACGTTCATGCAAAAGCTGAAGGTATCCGGCAAGCTGCAGCTTATTTTTTCGGCTGCCAACGGCAACGATTGCCTGGAGCAAATGAAAGGGTTGCCGCAGGCACAAATGCCGCAGGTCGTATTCATGGATCTGGAAATGCCGGAGATGGATGGTATTGAAACCATTCGTATCGCCAAAGCGCTGTACGGGCAGGTGCATTTTATTGTGCTCACTGTTTTTGATGATGATGAAAAAATTTTTGAAGCCATTCGTGCAGGCGCTTCCGGCTATTTGCTGAAGCACGAGCCGGCGCAGGTGCTGGAAGATGCAATTGTAAATGTGCTGGAAACGGGCGGCGCTCCCATGAGCCCGGCCATTGCCCGTAAAGCCCTTCAGTTGCTCAGCAAAAAAAATGAATCACCCGATACAAGTAAAGAAGGTCCCGCTATACCGGTAAACATTACTGAAAGGGAAAAAGAAATACTGCAGCACATGGTCAGCGGCTGGGACGCCAAGCGCATGGCGGCTGAGCTGAACCTGAGTGTGCTCACTGTCCGCAAGCATATTGCCAATATTTATGACAAGCTGCATGTCAACTCCCGTGCACAGATCATCACGCTGGCGCACAAAAATAAATGGGTATAATTCCCCTATCTTCGCAGCGCTAAAACAGTCTTTATTATGCTGCCTAAGTATAAACGTATCCTCCTCAAGCTTTCCGGTGAATCATTAATGGGCGATAAGAATTTTGGTATGGATTCCGCCATTATTTCTCAATATGCCCGGGATATCAAATCCATCACGGAGCTGGGCGTACAGGTGGCTGTAGTGATAGGCGGGGGAAATATTTATCGTGGCATGAATGAAGCCGAGACAGGTATAGAAAGGGCGCATGGAGACTATATGGGCATGCTGGCCACCGTCATTAACGGAATGGCCCTGCAGGCCGGGCTGGAGAAAGTAGGCGTATATACCCGCCTGCAAAGCGCTATCAAAATGGAGCAGATAGCGGAGCCCTATATCCGCCGCCGTGCCATCCGCCACCTGGAAAAAGGAAGGGTGGTGATCTTTGGCGCTGGTACGGGCAATCCTTATTTCACTACTGATACAGCAGGCTCTCTGCGGGCAATAGAGATCAGTGCCGATGTGATACTGAAAGGCACAAGGGTGGACGGCATCTATACCGCTGACCCGGAGAAAGATCCTGCTGCCACCAAATACAATACCATCACTTTCCAGGAATGCCTCTCTAAAAATCTCCGGGTGATGGATATGACCGCTTTCACACTCTGTATGGAAAACAGCCTGCCGATTATTGTATTCAATATGAACGAAGAAGGTAACCTGTGGCGGGTGGTAAGCGGAGAAAAAGTAGGTACGCTGGTAAAAGGATAGCTGATGTACGGCATCCCGATTTACGAATTTCGATTTGAGATTTACGATTTATTAGCCGGTAGATGTCTGATTTAGTCATTTCTGATTTGATGATTTACTAATAGCCATTAGTTGTTAGCCATTAGCTGCAAGATGTATGATGTACGGCTCACCGATTGCCGGCTCACGATTCACGATTACGCCTTTTGATTCTATCCTTTTTACTTACTGGTAAAACTAAAAGCTGTTAACTCACGGCTAATAGCTTTTAGTGCTTTCGTATGATACTGGCCGTTGCCCATCGCTTATAGCTACAGGCCCATCTTTTTGCGAAAGCCGGGTTGCAGGTAATTTTTAAGCAGGCTGAAAGGAACAAAAAGATCTATCTGACCCAGGGCATAAGGTGCTATTTCATAAGGTGCATAGCTGAAGCCAATTCCCTTTTCCGTCAAATAAAAATTGTCATTAGGTACAATACTATCATCAAAAAGGCCGCCATCGGATAACTTTTCACCGGCCGTTAGCTGGTATTGCCGGCGAAATGCTTTTTCCAGCAGGCCCGGCAATTGTTTTTTTCCTGACGGCAGCAGTATATCTTCTATTTTAGCGGCAGTCCCATTCTTTGCGTGTAGTACGGTATAGTCAGTGGCATAGTTGCCGTGGGCGCCCCCCATATAGCTATAGTGCCATGCTGCCAGGGTGAGCCACTCTGCCGATTGGTATACCACAAGCAGGTGCTTCGTTTCATCGTTATTGTAGGTAAAACCATATTCCGCCCATTCGCTGTCAGCCACATTTTTATTGGCTTCCCGGTATGCTGACAAGAAGCGTTCTTTCTCCCTCTGTATAGCGCCCTGTATATCGTTAGTATTTTCTTTGGTCCCAAAAATTCCGGCTATATGCTTCCTGATAGCGGCGGCAGGGCCGGTGTTGCCTGCAGGCCACACGGTTGCCGCTTCGTAAGTGGCGTGGGGTGAGCTTTCACTCCCCTGCCTGAGCGCTTCTTTGCCCGTTACCATCAGCATATCAAACTTTAATGGTGTATTTGCCAGTGTACCGCTGACGGCAAGGGTGGAAGAATCTTTGTTGCTCCAGGTGCCGCTAAGCCCGGTTTCGCCCAGGGCAAGGGTAAATATTTCCTGGTTGTAACCAGGGCCTGCATGGTAGGCAAACAACCTGGTTTTCTGATCGCCGCCAGTGGTGTCATTACCTGTGAAAAAGACAGGCTGGCCGGTACGCAGGTAGTAATAATAGCCTGTAACAGAGGGCCCCAGCTTGTGCAGGTGCAGCATTATGGGGTATTGGCCAATAGTGGCAGCATAGCACCGGTACCAGCTTTGCTGGCGGGCTTTGGCGGGGATCAAAAACCCGGAAAAAAAGAGAATAAGCAGGTATTTTTTCATTTTCAGGCTGCGGAATTTTAATTTTTAAATATAGGAATTATCTTGCAGTAGCATTTCCCTCCCTCTTGTGAAAAACAGAAAGCCTGGATCCGCCTGATAGCCACAACCTGGTCTCATTTACGTTTAATAATGTTACTGTTATGATGGGTGCAACGCTTACGCTCACCTTGCTGGAAATAATACTGCTTGTATTCGGTGCCGTAATACTGGGTATTACCATACATTTTTTTATAGCCAGCCGCCGCAGCCTGAATGCAGTGCAGCGGGAGATGGAAAAAGGCTCTATGATGCGTGACGAATGGAAGCTGCGCTACTTTAATGATATAGAGATGAAAGACAAAGAGCTTGGCATATTGCGCCAGCAACTGCAGGAAGCGGAAGAAAACAGCGATGCCTACACTACCGAGGCGGAAGAAATGGTGCATGAAAACCGCCAGTTGCGCAGAGAAATAGAATTGCTTAAAAATGCAGAGCTGCACCAGCAATCATACGAAACCACGATAGACGAGCTGCGCCGCCGCAATGAGCAACTAAGGGCCGATATGGAAGAAATGAAGCAGGCGCTGGAAGCAGCAAGGCAAACACCCGTGACGGAAAAAGCGGAAGAAAAAAATGAGGATGACTACCTTGACCAGTTGCAGCAGGCGCAAAAAGGCCTGATGGAGCATAACCAGAAAATAAACCAGTTGCTGGGCAATATTGACCTGATAAAAGAGAAAGAACAAAAAGAAAGAGAGATACTGCACGAAAGGGAGCAACTGGCTTCAGAGCTGGAGCAGATGCGGACGGCCATGGAGGAAAAGGAAAAGGAGATGAACACTATCCGGCAAAAAGAGCACCTGACCCGTGAGATGAGTGCTATGCTTGACAGCGCCTATAGTGAGTTTGGTGTGCTGCAGGAAAAAATACAGAAAATGGAGTCGCAGCTTACGGCTTCTAAAATGGTGAGCCTGGAACTGGAAGACCTGAAAGAGCAGCACCTCAAGGTAATGAGGGATAAAGAAAGCCTGCAGGCAAAGGCGGGCGCCCTGGGAAGTGAAAACCAGATGCTGCAGGCGCAACTGAAAGAGATGGAAGATAACTACCGCGAAGCCGATTTTCAGCGCCAGCAGTTGCAAAAAAAGATCAGCTACCTGGAAGAGATCAACCGGGATCTGCAAATAGTTTCGGATGCTAACAAAAAACTGGAAGGCCAGCTAAAACGGGTGGGAGAGCTGGAGAGCCAGCTCAACCTGGTGTCGGCCGAGCGTGACCAGCTTGCTGCCGAACGCCGCTCCGGCCAATCGTATTGATGAATACGGACAGGCGCCTGCGTGTTTTATTTTTAAATGCCGCCTTTTTACTTTCACAGTTGTGCCACGGCAATTCATATTGTTCTCCGCCTGCTTTAAATCATAAGCTTGCTTTTTAAAAGCGGTTAACTTTGCTGCAGTAAATAATTTGATATGCAGCAGGAAATCGCCGGTATCCGGAAAAATTACGCCAGTAAAACATTAAGCGAAGCAGAAGTGGACAAGCACCCGGTCAGGCAGTTTGATGCCTGGTGGCAGGAGGCAGTATCGGCAGACCTTGATGAGGTAAACGCCATGACATTGTGCACGGCATCTGCTGATGGCATACCTTCTGCAAGAATTGTGCTGCTGAAAGGCTTTTCAGATGAAGGGTTTGTTTTTTTTACCAATTACCATAGCTACAAAGGGCGTCAACTGGAGGAAAATCCCAAAGCCTGTCTTGTTTTTTTCTGGAAAGAACTGGAGCGGCAGGTACGTATTACCGGCATTGTAAAGAAGGTAAGCGGAGAGGAGAGCCGGGCTTATTTTTTATCAAGGCCACGGGGCAGCCAGATAGGTGCTGTGGCATCGCCGCAGAGCCAGCCGGTGGAAAGCCGTGAATGGCTGGAAACCCAATACGCTTTTGCAGAAAAAATAGCAGAAGGAAAAGAAGTGGAAAAGCCCGCCCACTGGGGCGGATACCTGGTGCAGCCTGTGGTGGTGGAGTTTTGGCAGGGAAGGCCTTCCCGCCTGCACGACCGTATTCAGTACACGCTGCAGCCGGGTGGTACCTGGGCAATAGAGCGGCTGGCGCCGTAATAAAAAAACCACTAAGAAAGGAAAGGGCATTAAGGCAAATGCTTAATGGCTCCTGGTTTCTTAATGGTTAGTGATGCTGCCTGCTATAGCAGTCAATCAATCTTTTTTCTTTGCCGCTGCTTTTTTAGCAGGGCTTACTTTGTTCGCCGGCCTGGTTTTGCCAAACGAACCTTTGAAGCGTTTACCTTTAGCGGTTTTTTTATCACCTCTGCCCATAGTTGTTTTTATTTTTTTGCGAAATTAAAATGATAGCCTATTAAAAAAGCCCCCGCACCACAAGCACCGGAGCTTTGAAGGTATGAATAAAAAACGGTTACAGTTTTGCAGCCAGCTCTTTACCAGCTTTAAACTTAGCCACTTTGCGGGCTTTGATTTTGATAATTTCTTTTGTCTTCGGGTTACGGCCATTCCTGGCTTTTCTTTTACCGACAGAGAATGTGCCAAAGCCAACCAGCGTAACCTTACCTCCAGATTTCAGCGATTTCGTTACCGCATCTGTAAAAGAATCAATGGCTGCGTTTGCCTGGGTTTTGGTAATGCCGGCATCATCAGCAAGCTTCGCAATTAAATCTGCTTTGTTCATAAACGTATTTTTAGAATGATTTGTAAACGGCTGCAAATTTAGCTGCTTTTGCAGGCAGATAAAAAAAAACTTATATCTTATTTCATAGCTGCAATACGGCCGAACCCGCTCCCGGTAAGGATTTGAGCGGATTGCTATTGAACAAAAATGTGCAGCAAAAAACCATCAAAATCCTGAAACTATTGCCTGTAAAGGGTTTCAGGGATAATCTCCTCAAACGCTTTGCAGTAACAGGGCCCGGCAGCCTGTAAAATATTTGACAAAGGTCAACCTGCTGATATTCTTTTACACACTCAATTCACAACTTCCAGCACCGATCGGAAAGCGATATACTGCTGGCCCCACCTGCTGCTTGCTTTTTGCCGCATTGCTTCTGCAAACTGCTGAATATACAGGTTGTAGGCGGCTTTATCAGGAGCATGGTACTGTATGGCATAAGTAGGCCCTTCGGTATCGTCCGTTTCTATCAGGCGCAGGATGGTGGCATGGGTAAAGCAGCCCGTGCCGATTACTTCCGGTATATGCTCTTCTTTCATCCATTGCAGCCAACTGGCTGCAATGGCATGGGTTACTTTGCTGGTTACATTATAAATGACCATACGCCATTTTATTTTGCTGCTATTTGTCTTTGATATCTACATACACCGGGCAGTGATCGGAATGTTTGATATCCGGGAATATTTCTGCATCCGCCAGTCTTTTCTTCAGCGGATTCGTTACATTGATATAATCTATCCGCCATCCTTTATTTTGCAGGCGCACAGAAGGAAAACGCTGGCTCCACCAGCTATACCGGTGTGGCTCCGGGTGAAACTCACGGAACGTATCAACCCAGCCATTGTCAAAAAATTTTGTCATCCACTCCCGCTCTTCCGGCAAAAAACCGGATGATTTTTTATTTCCCTTCGGATCATGAATGTCAATTTCCCTGTGAGCGATATTATAATCACCGCAGAGGATCAGGTTGGGATATTTTTTCTTCAGCTTATTCAGGTATACATAAAACTCATCCAGCCACACATACTTGAAGCTCTGCCGTTCATCGCCACTGGTGCCGGAAGGGAAATAGGCATTGATCAGCCGTATATCGCCAATATCCATCTGGATAACACGGCCTTCATCATCGCTTACGGTATGGCCGGTGCCATACTCCACATGATCCGGCTTTATTTTAGTAAAAATAGCCACGCCGCTATATCCTTTCTTCTGTGCGCTGAACCAGTAGTCTTCATACCCTAAATCATTAAATAGCCGGTGATCCACATTTTCCCTGACCGCCTTGGTCTCCTGCAGGCAGATGATATCCGCAGGGTTTGTTTTCAGCCAGTCAACCAGCCCCTTATTGATAGCAGCACGGATGCCGTTTACATTGTAAGAAATGATACGCATAAGCAGTAAGTAATTGAGGTGTGAAAATAATATATAATTCTCATTGCTATCCGGCCGGGTTTCATTTTACAGGGAGCTGCCCGGTAGCGGCCTTCCGGTTGAACGGAGTATTTTTCATAGTGTTGGTGATAATGGCCGGAATGGTTGTGCGTAATGTTTTACATTTATACTTTTTTAAAGAAAGGATTTATGAACGAATCAGAAAGAATAATACCGGCAAAGGAGCATGTGTACCTGGAAGGGCCCAAGAGCCGGGGATATGAGCTGCTGTTTGCCTTCAGGGTATTTAAGCAATTTATCAAAGGGTTTCGTACACTGCACTTTTCAGGGCCGTGCATTACTGTTTTTGGCTCTGCACGGTTTAAGGAAGACAGTGTTTATTATCAGCAGGCGCAGGAGTTTGGCAAACGCATTGCACAACTGGGCATGACAACCATGACAGGTGGCGGGCCGGGCATTATGGAAGCGGCCAACCGCGGCGCTTATGAAAACGGCGGCCAGTCAGTGGCCTGCAATATTCAGCTCCCGTTTGAGCAGCAGTTGAACCCCTACCTGCACAAGGCAGTTACTTTTGAGCATTTTTTTGTCAGGAAAGTATTGCTGGTAAAATATTCGTATGCCTTTGTTATCATGCCGGGCGGCTTTGGCACCATGGATGAATTTTTTGAAACGCTGACACTGGTGCAGACCAACAGCCTTTCGCAATTCCCGATTGTTTTATTTGGTAAGGAGTATTATAAAAAGCTGGTGGAAGCGCTGGAAGATATGGCCGTGCAGGGTACCATTTCAAAAGAGGATATGAACCTGGTGCTGATTACCGACAGTATTGATGAAGCAAGGGAACATATCCGCCACTATATCACCAGCAACT
>DAOLFO010000484.1:0-1680 GCA_035326305.1 Chitinophagaceae bacterium | reverse complement strand
ACCCCGTCACTGATATCATCCTGCATGGTTTTGCCCCATTGCTTTGTACTCTTCAGCCAAAAATCTTTTCCATAGCCGGTGGAGCCGCGGAAGTTCATTTGCAGCACGGCATAACCGCGGTTAGCTAAAAACTGTACTTCGGGATTATATCCCCAGTAGTCCCTGGCCCAGGGACCGCCGTGCGGATTAATTACTACGGGAAGGTTTTTATGCTTTACCCCGTTGGGCAGGGTAAGATATCCATGAATAGTAAGCCCGTCGCGGGAAGTATATTTCACAGGCTTCATCACTGCCAAGTCTTCCTCCTTCAGCCAGGGAATAGCGTTGGACAGGAAGGTGATATCACCGTTAGCTTTATCGTAAAAATGATACCTGGCCGCCAGCCTGTCGCTGCCTGTAATAACAATGTACTGCGTTTCCTCATTGTTATTGCCGCCTATTGATACTTCGTAGTCTTTAAATTTCTCCTTCAGCTTATTGTATTCCGCTTCTGCTTCTTTATCGAGAAAATGCTGGCTGGTCTTTTCACCGGTATAGCCTACTTCTGTCAGCACTTTGCGTTTGGGAGAGTAGCCAATCCACTCCACATCATAGTCGGCATTGGCATACAGCTCCCTTATTTCTTTTTTAGCAGCCAGGTCATACTCCACGGCAGCGCTTTTATCACGGCCGATATTGCTGATGACGTAAATATTCTTGTTGTCAAACGTAAAAAACTGCGGGCTGAATGTTTCTTTAAAGCTGGTGGTCAGTACCGAGTCAAAGGGAGCATTTTCATCAGGCCGGTGATAATAAGTGATATTGACACCATCCGTTTTGGATGCTATCCGGATGAGCCCGGTATGATCAGTATACCATCCGTCATAGTTCGCATCGTTTTGATACAGTTGCTTCAGTTCTCCCGTTTCTATATTGATGGAATAGGGATCAAAATACCGCGGGTCACGCCTGTTCAGCAGCACCAGCACTTCTTTTTCTTTTCCGGGCACATAGCGGTAAGTGCTGAGTATTTCTGTTCTTACCTTTGGAAAAGGTGTAAGGGCCTTTACGCTCTTTCCATCTGCAGAGGCGGAAAAAAGCTGGTAGTTCTCATCGCCCCCCACATCCTGCAGGTAAATGATATGATCCCCTTTCCACTGGTAGCTGTATATATTGCGCACCGAATCAAAAGTTACAGGTATGGCCACCGAATCTGCCGCCTTGCGGACAAATACATTGGTATGGCCCAGGTGATTGGACAGGTAAGAAATATACTGCCCGTCGGGCGATAGTTTCCAGTTAAATTTATCCGGGTTACGGAAAAAATCAGCTACTGGTATACGCGGCGCTTTTTCGCCTGTTTGATCCTTTGTCTGGCAGGCTGCCAGCAGGAACACTAAAAAAGCTGTCCATACCAGTGATTTCAGGTAAGAGGTTTGCATGGTTATCGTTTAAGTTTTAATGATATAATGTAAAAAATGAGGGCAGGATATGTTTCTCTAAGGTAGGGGAAATAGGGCAATTAGGCAGTATGGCGAAGCGAAACGTCTTGTACGCAAATACCCAAATAGCAAATAGCAAGAAACAAATAAGCCCAAAATGAGAGTTGCAGTAAATGAGGCGTGAATCGGGGGCGGACAACGGTCAACAGACTACAGCCAGTACGCTGTTCGTACATTTTAAATCCGAATTCGCAAACCG
>DAOLFO010000483.1:0-1683 GCA_035326305.1 Chitinophagaceae bacterium | reverse complement strand
GCTTCAATATAATATGGTCTTGCCACCCGGTTTACAATAAATCCCGGCGAGTCTTTACAAACCACCGGCAGCTTACCCATTTGCTTTGCGAGCTGCACCGTCGCCTGTAATACAACTGCAGCAGTATAACTGGTACAGACTATTTCTGTCAGCTTCATCAGCGGAGCCGGGTTGAAAAAATGAAAGCCGATAACCCGTTCCGGCCGCTGCACCGCCGCTGCTATCTCCGTTACAGACAGCGAAGAGGTATTAGTGGCAAAAATGCAGTCGCTGTGATTCAGCTCCGCCAGTTGATTGAAGAGTGCCACTTTTGCCGCCGGCTTTTCAATAATCGCTTCTATAAATACATCGGCAAGGCATTGCTGTATGTCTGATGTATAATGAATACGCTCAAGGATATTTTGCTTCTCCCCGGCCGTGATCTTTCCCTTTTGCACCAGCTTATCCATGCTGCCGGTGATGGAAGCCCCTGCTTTGTGCAGCGCCTCTCTATTCATATCAAACAACAGGGTATGAAAGCCGGCCTGTGCCGCCACCTGCGCAATGCCGCTGCCCATAGTACCCGCCCCGCAAACACATATGCTTTGTATCTCCATCTTCCCGTTGTTGTACCTGCAAATATATCCTTTACCGCCGACGGTTCTTTTTTCTCAGGACTTTGCCTTATCTTAAAGCAAAATTATTATCACCATGAACGAACCCATTTCAACGAATACTCCTGCCGCCCCGCCGGTATACCAGCGGCCACCCGGTGTATTTGGCACTAAAATCCCTTCGGCCGTAGCATTTGGCATTGGCCTTTTACTTTTTTTACTGCCGTTTATTGATATACGCTGCAATGGCATGTCGCTGCAAACCGTATCGGGTGTGCAGCTTGCCACCGGCTTTGAAGTCAGCAGCGGTGGCGGGTCGGGCAATTCACTCTTTACTGATAATGCACCAAAGAAATCAACTGAAAAGAAAAAGCCCAACCTCTTTGCCATGGTGGCGCTGGTGCTGGCAGCGCTGGGCCTGGTATTATCACTGGCAGGGCCGGCCAAATCCGGCTGGAGTGGTATCCTGACGGGCGGCTTGTCGGCCGCGGCATTGATTGGTTTATTTATTGATGTAAAAAGAGAAGTAGGCAATAACCTCAAAATACCCAAGACGGAAAATATAGGTACGGGGGAAGGAGATGATTTCCTTGGCCTCAACAAGCTGGGGCAGCAAATGGATAAAATGTCCATTACTGTAGATTTTACTCCCTGGTTTTATGTAGCGGTCATTGCGTTCCTGGCGGCTGCATTCTTCAGCTACAAGCGGTGGAAGTCGCCTGCATGAGGTTAAAAGATTTTGAAAGTAAATTAAAAAAGAAAAGCCCCGCTTAGCAGCAGGGCTTTCTGATTTTTATGAACAAATAACATCATATCGCTGCCGTAAACTGCTTCAGGAACCGCACATCATTTTCACTAAAGAGGCGCAGGTCGTTTACACCATACTTCAGCATAGCAGGCCGTTCAATACCCATACCAAAGGCAAAGCCGGTGTATTTATTGGGGTCAATATGACAGTTGGACAATACATTGGGATGCACCATGCCACAGCCCAGTATCTCCACCCAGCCGGTTTTTTTGCAGATATTACAGCCCGTGCCGCCGCAGATAAAGCAGGTCACATCCATTTCGGCGCTGGGCTCAGTAAAAG
>DAOLFO010000138.1:0-7953 GCA_035326305.1 Chitinophagaceae bacterium | reverse complement strand
TCACTGATACAGCTTTTGGCAGCCGGGAAATACACCGTACAGATACACTGCAAGACGGGCGCCTTGTTATTTTCAGCGATGAGCTGACCCGGCTGCAACCCGGCCCGCTGAGCCTGGAGATTTACCGGGAAGAGCGCAAGAGGCTGGAAAACACCACCCCGGAAGGCGGAGTGCTGGTAAAAACCTATGCCCTGCGGCGGGAAATAACGCTTGCCGCCGACTCATTAAAAGCTGACTGAGCCCCGGGGCCGGGTAATCCACCATTTTTCCAGACAGCGATGGAAATTCAGGCGCAAGCATGTACTTTTGCGCCCGGAAAAGTGCAGCAGGTTTGAGAAGCTTGAAAGGTGTGCACCATATTCTTTTTAACTTCTTAATCATCTGTTGCTTATTAAACTTGTAAACACGCAAAAATGGCCGGTCAGTTAAAAGAGGTTCGTAACCGTATCAAGTCAGTACAAAGCACCCAGCAAATAACCAAAGCCATGAAGATGGTGAGTGCTGCCAAGCTGCGCCGTGCCCAGGATGCCATTACCCAGATGCGCCCTTATGCAAGGAAGCTGCAGGAAGTGCTCAGCAATATTGTGAGCAATACCGAAGGAGAAGTAGGAATGGCGCTGGCCCAGGAGCGCCCGGTGGAAAAAGTACTGCTGATATCCATTACCAGCGACCGTGGCCTGGCAGGAGCCTACAATACTAATATCATCAAGCTGACCAAAGCGACCATCGCCGGCAAATATGCCGAACAATGGCGCAAAGGAAACGTGACCATCTGGAGCCTTGGCAAAAAAGGCTTTGAGCATTTTTCAAAAAATAACTATAAGGCTGACGCAACTTTTAAAGATATATTCCTGAACCTTACGTTTGAAAACGTGCAGAAAATAGCGGCTGCTGCTATGAAGGCTTTTGCAGAAAAGCAGTTTGATGCCGTGGAGATTGTTTACAGCCAGTTTAAAAATGCGGCTACACAACGGTTTGAGGTAGAACGCTTTTTACCAATTCCCAAAGTGGAAAAGAAAGAAGGCGCCAAAAAAGCGGATTTCATATTTGACCCATCACGGGAGGAGTTGGTAGCCGAGCTGATGCCCAAGATACTCAATACCCAGCTATACAAAGCCGTGCTGGATGCCCATGCATCAGAGCATGGCGCCCGCATGACAGCCATGGACAAAGCCAGCGAAAATGCAAATGAATTGCTTCGGGGGCTTAAAATATCCTACAACAGGGCAAGGCAGGCGGCCATTACCACAGAGCTTACGGAAATAGTGAGCGGAGCAGCTGCACTGCAGGGATAATTATGCACCCCTGTTAATTTCTCCAAAATAAAAAGCAAAGGGCACGGTTTTTATTCAGGTGAGGTGTGCCTATTTGTTGATAAGTGCTTTTTTATTATGCACACCCGCTCTGTACATTCGTGCTTGCAGTTGCGTAATGTCGCTGCCCGTACCACCGGAATGTATTGATTGTTTAAAAAAAGGAATTAATTACAGATTAAAAAGAGGCGTTGGATTATGGAAATAACAAATCTTATCCCGCATATAGAGTCGCTCATTTTTGCCAGTGATAAGCCGCTTACGGCGCTTGAAATAACCGAATTGCTGAACAATGCGTTTGGCTTTATGGAAGATAAAATTCCCCTGGACCAGGTGGAAGCAGCCATGGAGGGGATTGTAGAGAAATACAACGCCGAGTTTTATCCTTTTGAAGTAAGGCAGAGCGGTGGCGGCTGGCAGTTCCTTACAAAAAAAGATTACCACAAGACCATCGCCCAGCTAAATGGCGAAAAATTTCTCAAGCGGCTTTCCCCGGCTGCGCTGGAGACGCTGGCCATTATCGCTTACAAGCAGCCGGTGACCAAAGGTGAAATTGAGGCTATCCGCGGTGTCAGCTCTGACTATGCCGTGCAAAAGCTGCTGGAGAAAGAACTGGTCATCATCAGCGGCAGGAATGAAAAGCTGCCGGGTCACCCGCTGGTATATTCCACTTCCAAATCATTCATGGACTATTTCGGCATCAACGCAGCAGAAGACCTGCCTAAAATAAAAGAAGTGCTGGCTGACCAACTGGTGGAGCCCACTATTGTAAAAGATGCTGCTGCAGAGCAGCCGGAGGAAAATAATGCTGATGATGAGGGAGAGGAGGGCATGCTGCTATCCGTATCAGAGGAGGGAGAGCTGGTGGAAAAGGAAGAAGGCAGCAGCGAAGTATAGGCTGTAAAAGAAACTTAACAATACCGGGTGCGGCATACGGCTGAGTATGCCGCACCTTTTTTATCTTCGCCGGCTATGCCGCAACAACTGACACACGAACAGCTAAAAGCCATCGCTGCCGGATTTGGTACGCCGGTCTATATTTATCATGCAGAAAAAATAAAAGAGCAGTATGAGAAGCTGGCCCATGCGTTTCGCGGCAGCAACGTGGCATTTTTCTATGCCTGCAAAGCGCTCACTAATGTGAGTGTGCTGAAGTACATCCGCTCACTGGGGGCAGGTGCTGACTGCAGCTCCATCAATGAAGCAAAGCTGGCGCTGCATGCGGGCTTTTTACCGGCACAGGTATTATACACTTCCAATGGCATCCATTTTTCTGAAATTGAAGAAGCGGTATCGCTTGGTATCAATATCAATATTGACAGCCTGTCAAACCTGGAAAAGTTTGGCAGGAGATATGGCAGCAGCTACCCTGTGGGTGTGCGGCTGCGCCCGAATATAATGGCTGGCGGCAACCTGAAAATATCAACCGGCCATGATAAAAGCAAGTTTGGCATACCGGTAGAGCATATAGCCCTGCTGCAGGAAATAGTCAGCCGGTATGATATCCGCATTACCGATTTGCACATTCATACCGGCAGCGAAATCAAGGATGCAAATGTGTTTGTAAAAGGGATAGAAGTGCTCTTTGAGCTGATACCACATTTCCCCAGCCTGAAATCCATAGACCTGGGCGGAGGCTTTAAAGTGCCGTATATGGACGGCGATTCGGAAACGAACATAGAAGAGCTGGCACAGCAGGTGAAGTCAGCCTTTGACAGCCATCCGCAGGCAAAAGATTTACAGATATGGTTTGAGCCGGGAAAATTCCTGGTAAGCGAATGCGGTTATTTGGTTACGGAAGTAAATGTGATAAAAGAAACACTGGCGACCACATTCGTCAGTGTCAACAGCGGGTTCAATCACCTGATACGCCCCATGTTTTATGATGCCTATCACCGCATCGAAAATATCAGCAATCCGCATGGCCGGGAAAAAGCCTATACCATTGTGGGTAATATCTGCGAGACGGATACATTTGCCTGGGACCGCCGCCTTACGGAAGTAAGTGAAGGAGATTTGCTGGTATTTTATAATGCCGGTGCTTATGGCTTTGAGATGTCTTCCAACTTTAACTCCCGCTACAGGCCCGCTGAAGTGCTGGTGAAAGACGGCCGGCCACAACTCATCCGCCGCCGGGAAGCATTTGAAGATTTGCTGCGCAACCAGGTAAGCGGGGAGTAGAAAAACAAAGAAAGCAGGTTTTTTTTACGGTAATAGCTAATAACCAGCTTACAGCAGTTTGTGCGGCCTGTCATTCCGGGCTGCCCGCTACTTTCTATATTCGCCCGTTCCGGTGCAACGATTTAATTTTACAGGGTGTCACACAGCAGTAATACCACATGGATATTCAGAAACTGGTGAGGGATTGCCTGAAGGGGAAAAGACAGGCACAGCAGGAGTTGTATGCTACCTATGCGGAAGCTATGCTGGGGGTATGCTATCGCTATACCCGGTCCATGCACGATGCGGAGGATGTGCTGCAGGAGGGATTTGTCAAGGTTTTCCATCATTTGGACCAGTATAAGCAGGAGGGAGAGCTGGGCGCCTGGATACGCCGCATCATGGTCAATACGGCGCTCAACTTTTTGAAGAGGAACAAAAAATACCAGGATGGTATGTTTTTCACCGAAGAATATATGCACCCGGTATCCCGGGAAGAAACGACCGCCAGCGTAGAGGCAAAAGAGCTGGCCGAGCTGATACGGCAACTGCCGCAGGGCTACCAGGTTATTTTCAACTTACATGCAGTGGAGGGTTATTCCCATGTGGAAATCGGGGAGATGCTGGGTATTAAAGACAGTACTTCCCGTTCGCAGTATGCACGGGCACGTACACTGCTTATAAGCTGGATGGAAAAATTAGCAGAAGAAAATAAAAATATCCGCTATGCAGGAAAATAGATTTGAGAAGAAAGTGCAACAGCAGATGGAGGAGCTCCGGTTCCGCCCCTCTGCCGCTGTATGGGAAAGAGTGGAGGACGAGCTCAGCAGGCGCCGCCGCAGGAGAAGACTGATTTACGTCTCAATAGCCGCCACCCTGCTGGTAGCTTCTTTAGGAGGCTACCGGCTGTACACGCATGAAAATGACAGGAGCAACAGGATAAACCCTGTCAGCATACAAAAGAATACAACAGCGCCGGCAGAGATGGCCGCTGAAAAGCATAGGCAGTCCGTACCCGCTGAAAACACAGCGCCAGATGTAAATAGTAATGCGGCAACTGTAAAACAGGATGCAGCAGATCTCAGCAAAACAACCAGCCAGGATAAGACAGGTAAGCATGAGCAGATGAAGCCCGCTCCTGCAACGGACAGACCGGCCGTGATGGCAGACCGCAGGAGTGCAGTAAAAGAAAATGATGTGGCAGGTACTGGTTTTACCCAAAAACAAAATAAGCCGGCCCCGGATAAGAAAAACGCAACCATGGCAAAAGCAGGCAACCGGGAGCAGGTAAATGAAAAGGCAAAGCTAACTGCAGAAAAAATAAATGGAGCGCAGAAGGAGGAGAAAGAAGAAAAAGGATGGCAGGCAAGCCGTGAAAATAAGGAGCCTGTTGCGAAACCCGTTACGGGCAACGAATTGGCAACAGCACAGCAGGAAGAGAATAGAAATGATAGTACTCAGCATATTGCCATTGCCGCAACTGACGGGCAGCCGGGGCAGAAAGAAGCTGACTTGTCTGCGGCCGATACAGCAGCAGTGGCAGCCGTGGAAGAAGCCCCCGGCCTGTCACAACCTGCAGCTTACAAAATAAAGAAGCGCATCCGCATAGGATTTGAAGTAAGCGGGGGAATAAGCCAGGTACAAAACAATCCGCTTGGCCTGGGTGGTACTAAGGATGCATATCAGGATGCATACACGCCGGGATTCAGCAGCAGTGCGTTTACTTATCCGGCGTCGCCGGTGAGGCCGGGCGTGGCCTTTAATGCCGGTGTCACGCTGGCATTGCCTGTCTCAAAACGCAGTACAGTGCCGTCGGGCTTGTATTATCAATACCGGTCTACAAATACATCGGTAGGCTATTTCCTTGATATGGCCGCTACCGTGAATAACGGCAGCTTCAGCAACAATGTGGTGAATGGCTACTACCGTGCCCGCCAGCAATCGCCCTATACCAACCGCTATCATTTTGCAGAAATACCGCTTACCTATCAATGGCAAATCAATAAAGGAAAGAAATGGCCCCTGACATGGGATGCCGGCCTGTCGGCCAATTATCTGCTGGCTACTAATGCCGTGCGGTATGATACTACGCAGGGAGGAATATACTATAAGGAAAAAGAAGGCTTTAACCGGCTTAATATTGCTGCTAATACCGGGCTCATGCTCAACCTGAAGCGCAACGGGAAAATTAAATGGTCGGCAGGGCCGGCATTATCCTTTCAGCTTAGAGAACTGTCAAACGACAAACTGTACCGGAAAGAATACCTTTTCTATGCGGGCCTGCGTATGAGGATGTTTTTATAATTGCAGGGGGCCTGCGTGCCCGTGCAACGATGTTTTTCCTGTTGTTGTCAGGCTTCAAAACTAAACTACTTCTTATGCGACCGCTCACCACTCTCCGTTTAGCCACTGCCTTGCTGCTGGTATTAAGTGTTGGTTTTTCCGCTTGTATCAAAGATGCCTGCAAGCAGGAGTATGCATACACATTTTACCGGCCAGTATATAAAACCAAGACGGCTGTAAGGGAAAATATTAAGAGCAATGCGGTGCGTACCGTTGAGCAACCGGGCAAGCTGAATATCAGGGGCAGCTATATTTTCCTGAACGAAGTGGACAAGGGCGTGCACGTAATAGACAACTCCAATCCTGCTGCACCGGCAAAGGTGGCGTTTATAGATATTCCCGGCAATGTAGATATTGCTGTAAAAGGAAATATCCTGTATGCTGACCTTTATACAGACCTGGTGGCGATTGATATTACCAACCCGGCAAACGCAAAGCTGGTGGGCATACAGGAAAATATCTTTCCTGATCGCATTTACAGCAACGGTTTTTACGCATCCATGAATTCGGAGTATATAATTAGTGAATGGATAAAAGTGGACACGGTGGTGGCCAGCGACTGCAATAATGGCGGCAGATGGTTTGGCTGGGGAACGGCTGATGTTTTTTTCAGTGCTGCTTCTTCCCAGAGCAATGTTTCCGTTTCGCCCGTGGGAGTAGGCGGATCCATGGCGAGGTTTACTATTATGAGCGACTGGCTGTACACCATCAATACTACTGAGTTAGATGTGTTCAGCATTGCAAAGCCGGAGCAGCCTGTATTAAAAAATACAGTGAACATCGGTTGGGGTATTGAAACCATCTTCCCGTTCAAAAACAGGTTATTTGTAGGCTCACGGACAGGCATGTATATTTATAATGTCAGCAATCCTTCGCAGCCTGCTGCCGCCGGCCAGTTTAATCATGTGCAGAGCTGCGATCCCGTAATAGCTGATGACAACTATGCTTACGTTACGCTGCGCTCCGGCAATACCTGCCAGGGCTTTACCAACCAACTGGATATTGTTAAGCTGAATGACTTTACTGATCCCAAACTGGAGAAAACATACCAGATGTCTAATCCGCATGGCCTGTCAAAAGACGGAAACACGCTTTTCATCTGTGACGGGGCCGCAGGCCTGAAGGTATACAATGCAGCAGATGTTCAAAACCTGCAGCTTATCACCACTATAGAAGGCATAGAGACCTTTGATGTAATAGCAATGAACGGCGTGGCGCTGGTGGTGACCAAAGACGGGCTGTACCAGTATGATTATACAAACCTTAAGCAGATTAAACTATTAAGTAAAATCAATGTGTCGCTTCAGTAAGGCTGGTGTATTGCTATTTTTTATTATCCTTTTTATCATCAATGGCAATGCCCTGTCGCAGCAGCGGCAGCAGGAAAAGCTAAGCTTCCAGGGAATGTTGTCTGTTGGTATGGCAGCAGGTGAATCAAAAACAGAGCTTACCACCCAGCTTTATGGCGGAATAACTAAAGGCCGGATAAGCATTGGAGCAGGGGCTGGTTATGATGGGTATTTCAGTCACTCTTTTCCTGTTTTTGCCGGTGCCCAATATCTTATTGGCCGGCAGCGAAAATTATTTGCTTACGGACAGGCCGGCTACCATTTTCCGGAAGACAGGATGGACTCCACAATGTGGCTGAAAGCTGAATACAAAGGAGGGTTTTATATGAATACGGGTATGGGTTACCGGCTGCAACTTGGCAGCCTGCACCGGCTGGCGTTCAGTGCGGGCTTTAGTATAAAGTATACATCTGTCAGTAATACATATTTCTCTCCCTGGTGCCCTTCCTGTGATGAAACTGTCCAGCGCCAGTATTACCGCCTGGGGCGCATTGTTTCTGCCATTACCTGGCAAATAGGGAAGTAGGCGTAAGCAGGTAATTTAAAGGCAAAAATCAAAAGCCTGAATAAGCAAATCAGCAATCGTGAATCGGGTCAGACAACAGCCAACGGACGACAACCGCTGCATCGTACATCATACACCGTACATCTTGCAAATCATCAAATCAGACATCATTACATCAACCATCGTGAACCGTCAATTGTGAATCGGGCGTTTGTAGCTTTTAGCTAGTGGCTCAGCAAGTTTGTAAATCCTAAATCGAAATTCGTAATTCGCCATGCCGTAC
>DAOLFO010000482.1:0-1686 GCA_035326305.1 Chitinophagaceae bacterium | reverse complement strand
TTTCAGAGGCAGCGGCCCCGCCTGTTACGATAACCTGGATATCGCCCCCCAGCGCTTCCCGCCATTTTTTAAACACCAGCTTGCGGGCAATGGAAAGTTTAAAATTATACCAGGGGCCTTTGCTGATGCGGTTATCATACTTTAGCCCCAGCCCCACGCTCCAGAAAAACAGGGCCCGCTTGATACCTTTGAGCTCATGGCCTTTGGTCATTATTTTTTCATACACTTTTTCCAGCAGGCGGGGCACAGTGGTAAAGCCATCGGGCTTTATTTCTTTCAGGTTGTCGCCAATCGTTTCCAGGCTTTCTGCATAGTAGATGCTGATACCGCTGAAAAGATAGAGGTAGGTGATCATCTTTTCAAAAATATGATTGAGCGGCAGGAAACTCAGTGTCTTCAGCTCCGGTGTATCTTCAAAAGGGAAGCTGGCCTTGGAAAAATATACATTGCTCACGATATTGCTGTGGCTCAGCATCACACCTTTGGGCGTGCCGGTGGTGCCGGAAGTGTAAATGATCGTAGCAATATGCGAGTTCGGTATTTTCTTTTTTATTTCTTCCACCTGCTGCAGCGCGGCTTCGTCTGCCAGCTCTGCCACTTTGGTGTAGTGGTCAGCACCTGCTATTTTTTCAAAAGTGTAAATATTTTTTAAGGAAGGTACATTTCCCGCAATGCCTTTTACTTTTTCAAGCAGGTTGCTGTCGCTGACAAAGATGTATTTCACCTGTGCATCATTCAGGATAAATTCCAGCTCCGCCGGGTTGGTGGTGGGATAGATGGGAACCAGTATAGCGCCTGTCTGCTGTACGGCAAGGTCGGTAAAGACCCATTCCGGCCGGTTGTTGCTGATGATGCCAATCTTATCGCTTGACTCAGCGCTGAAGCTGCCTCCGCTGATGCCCAGCCTGAGCAGTCCTGCGGAAAAACGGTTGACAAGATCGCTTACCCGAGCGGTGCTGTGGTGCTGCCACTGCCCGCTGACTTTGGCATTCAGCATATCATTTTTAGGAAAACGTCGGAGTTGCTCGCTTACGGCATCAAAAAGGCGGAAAGAGGGAAAATCCATGGTGCAAATCGTTAATGAATAATCTGTTGCTACAACAGACAAATTAGCGATTTTTCTATAGATAAAAAAGCTTCATACAGGTCATGGCGGAACTGCAGATAACAGTTAATCTGGATATCTTTGATACCACCTTCTGGGGAGGAAAGCCCTTACTCTCAGGCAAGGATTTTAGTTTAATAAATTTGCAGAAAACCGGATTGTTATAAAACCATGTTCTGCCAGGCACAGAGGCTGGCACCATAAATGAGCAGGGATGATAAAGCAATATAAGTAACCTTGCTGGTAATGGCCGGAGGCCAGTGTTGACTGCGTGCTGATACGGCAATTGGCTGGATCATAAGAGCTCACCGGTAAACCGGAGAGGTCAGGCGGCTGTTTTAAAAGATCAGCTTACAGGAATGTGACAGAAAGATAATAAATGAGATATATATTAAAATTCAGGGTAATAGCTTAAAAATGGCAACAATATCTTTATAACCGGAGCTAAAGTATACTCTGTTTTCAGAGTGGGGAGGTTTAATTTGTAAAAGCTTGAAATTAAATGCCCGGGGCTGATAAAAATAGTTAGGGCCTGGGTAGAAACCCTGGCCCGTTTTTAATCCGTACCCTATGAAAACTGG
>DAOLFO010000481.1:0-1688 GCA_035326305.1 Chitinophagaceae bacterium | reverse complement strand
AAATCAGAAATCATCACATCAGCAATCGTGAATCGTCAATCGTGAACCGGAGCGCCTGACAGCTTGCAGCTAACAGCTCATAGCTAATGGCTTACCACAAATCATCAAATCAGAAATCATCAAATCATACATCTTACCCCGTCCCCCCAATCCCCTGTACTTTACCGCCGTACCGCTTGCTATCACCATCAGCATGCTGCCGCTGCCGCCCACCGTTTCAAAGTCAAGGTCAATTCCTACTACTGCATTGGCGCCGAGGCGCTGTGCTTTTTCCGTCAGTTCGGCCATGGCCTGGTTGCGGGCATCATCCAGCACTTTTTCATAAGTGCCGCTGCGGCCGCCAAAAAAATCCCGCAGGCCACCCATGATATCTTTCAGCACATTGGCGCCTATAATCACTTCGGCTGCTACCACGCCCAGGTAGCTTTCAATCGTTTTGCCTTCAATGTTGTTGGTAGTGGTATGAAGCATATTTTTTCTTTAAGGTACAAATGTAAGAAGACAGCCCCGATACGGTATCTTTGCCCTCTTTTTCAATAAGTATGCTGCAGCAGGAGGCCCAAAAAACAGTCAGGCTTGCCCTGCCCATTATCCTGGGCGAGCTGGCACAGATGTCGCTCCACCTCATTGATACAGCGATGGTGGGTGTGGTAGGCTATAAGCAACTGGCCGCTGCTGCCCTTGTGTTTAATGTCATTAATATTCCTTTTGTATTGGGCATCGGCATTACCATTTCGGTATCACAAATGGTATCACTGGCGCATGGCCGCCGGGATGGGTTCCGGGTGTCTCATTATTTTTTCAATGGCTTTTTTATTTGTGCTGTGGCGGCCCTGCTCATTTCCGGCGGACTGCTGGCAGGCAAAGGCATTTTCCACCACTTAGGCCAGGACCCGGAAGTGGTAAAGCTGGCATTGCCGTTTATGAACCTGATGGGGCTGTCTATTATTCCCATGATATTATTTATGGCGCTCAAGCAGTTTGCCGACGGGTTGCAATACACAAAGACAGCCATGGCCATTTCCCTGCTGGGGTTGCCGGTGAATATTTTTTTAAACTGGCTGCTGATTTACGGCAACTGGGGTTTCCCAAGACTGGAGCTGGTAGGCGCGGGCTGGGCCACGCTTATTACCCGTACCCTTATGTTTCTTTCGCTGGGATATGTCATACTGCGTTTTCCGCTGTTTAAAAAATATGTGGCGGTGCGCTACTCCCAATGGAAATTACGCTGGCCGGCTATCAAAGAGCTGCTGTACATAGGCATACCTTCCAGCCTGCAAATAGGATTGGAGTCAAGCGCTTTTGCCGTATCGGGCATACTGGTGGGCACACTGGGTGCTGTACCACAGGCAGCCCACCAGATAGCGTTAAGCTGCGCCGCATTTACCTTTATGGTATCAATGGGCTTGTCGCAGGCGGCTTCTATCCGTGTCAGCACAGCATTCGGTGCAAGACAGTTCAGCAAAATCGAAATGATTGGTAAAAGCGCTTTGCTCACGGCTGTATGCTATGGTGTGCTCTGTGCCGTGATATTTATTTCATTCCGTTACTGGCTGCCGCATTTATTCAATAAAGAGGAGATGGTCATCAGCCTGGCTTCATACCTGCTGCTGTTTGCTGCTATCTTCCAGATTTCCGACAGTTCGCAGGCAGTGGGGGCCGGCCTGCTCAGGGGCCTGAAAGATGTA
>DAOLFO010000137.1:0-8031 GCA_035326305.1 Chitinophagaceae bacterium | reverse complement strand
AAAAATGCCTGCGTGACCTGAAGCCTGACCAGTTTGCCGATCTCATCGCCATGAACGCCCTGTACCGGCCCGGGCCGCTGGCATACATTCCCAACTTTATCAACCGCAAGCATGGCCGTGAAGCCATTGCCTACGACCTGCCGGAAATGGAGGAATACCTGGCAGAAACATACGGCATTACCGTATACCAGGAACAGGTGATGCTGCTGAGCCAGAAGCTCGCCAACTTCAGCAAAGGTGATGCGGATGTGCTGCGTAAAGCCATGGGTAAAAAAGACCGCAAGACACTGGATAAAATGAAAAGCCAGTTTATCAGCGGTGCCAAATCAAACGGGCACCCGGAAAATATACTCGATAAAATCTGGACAGACTGGGAAGCATTTGCACAATATGCTTTCAATAAATCACACTCTACCTGCTATGCTTTTGTAGCTTATCAAACTGCCTACCTCAAAGCGCATTACCCGGCAGAATATATGTCTGCCGTACTGAACAACGCCGGCAGCATTGACAAAATCACCTTCTTTATGGAAGAGTGCAAGCGGATGGGCTTACCAGTGCTGGGGCCCGATATCAACGAATCAGTGAAAGGCTTTGCCGTAAACAAAGCCGGGGAAATCCGCTTTGGCCTTGGCGGGCTCAAAGGCGTAGGCGAAGCAGCCGTAGAAGCCATCATACATGAGCGGGAAAAGAAAGGCGCCTTCTCCAGCATTTTTGATTTTATAAAAAGAACGGCCCAGCGCAGCGTTAACAAAAAAACGCTGGAAAACCTGGTATATGCCGGCACATTTGACGGGTTTGCCCAGTTCCACCGGGCGCAATATTTTTATACCCCCCCCGGAGAAACAGCTACCGGCCTGGAGCGGGTGATCAAATACGGGCAGGTAATGTCTTCTCAAAATGCAGGCAGCAGCCATACACTTTTTGGTGATCTGCAAACCAGCATTGAAATACCGGAGCCACGCATACCCGACTGCGCTCCCTGGCCACTGACAGAACAGCTCAATTATGAAAAAGAAGTAACCGGCATGTTTTTAAGCGGGCACCCGCTGGATCACTACCGGTTTGAAATGAGGCATTACGGCATTACGTCCATTGCAGACTTTAATGAATTTAAAGACAGTATCGCCACGCAGCCAAACCAGGGAAGGATATTCCGGTTAATAACGCTGGTAACCGTGACCGATCACCGCAATGCGCAAAACGGGAATAAATATGGTCGCTTTACCCTCGAAGATTATTCCGGAAAAACAGAAGTATCCCTGTTCCGGGAAGAATACCTGCGGCTCTCCCCGTTACTGGCATTAGGTACGGCTGTGTACATTACCGGCAGCTTCCGCCAGCGGTTCAATAATGGCGATTATGAATTTAAGATCAGCACTGTTTCCCTGGCTGAAACACTGAAAAAAACGCTGACAAGGCAACTGCATATCCATGTGCATCCGCGGCACCTGACCAGCGGGATGATTGATTTTGTAGAAAAAAATATCCGCCACTACCGGGGCGGCAACACCAGCATGCGCTTTACACTTGCAGAGCCGGATATCAATGCAAGGATCAGCCTGACCAGCGGCACCAACGGGTTTGAGATGAATGACCCGCTGATTGCTTTCCTGGAAGAGCACCCGGAAATGGAAGTGCAGGTGGCAACAGGCCAGTAGCAGGCAATCAAACGGCTGATTCATAACAGCTAAGAATTACCGGGCCTGCTAAGTTGGCATGCTGGCATTCATGGCACCTGCCGATTGACATTTTTTGCACAACTTTCTGTCATTTCCGGCTGTTATAAACGGAGGTATTAAATTTGCAATTCCCTTCAGAAAAAAATAAAACAGAATAAAATGGCAAAAGAATTTAATGATTCAAATTTCCAGGCCGATGTACTGGCTTCTGATAAGCTGAGCGTGGTAGACTTTTGGGCAGAATGGTGTGGCCCCTGCCGTGCCATTGGCCCCGTTATCGAAGAGCTTTCTAAAGAATATGAAGGCAAGGTAAACATTGGTAAGGTAAACGTGGACAACAACCCGCAGGTATCTACCAACTATGGCATTACCTCCATCCCTGCCATTCTTTTTATCAAAGGCGGGCAGGTAGTGGACAAGCTGGTAGGCGCACAGCCAAAAGGCAATTTTGTAAAAAAGATCGAAGCACATTTATAATACCGCTTCCCACCTTCTTACAGCCTTTCCGGGATCCGGAAAGGCTTTTTTATTTTTACATAAAAAGGGACAGCTATTTTGGCTTAACTTCCTTGCCGCATCTGTTTATACACCATATTCCCGCTTGCTGGCTGCAAACATGAAGCACAAAAAAAGATATATGTTTATTTATGCGCTTATTCTCGGCATTGGAATAATGCTTGCTTTTTTTGCCGTCAAAAAATGGCAGCATACCATGCACCTGCTCAAAACCGGCGAACGATCCACCGCCACGGTGGTAGAAATGATCTCTTACCGCGACAGCGATGGGGATGTGCTGTACAAACCCGTTTTTGAGTACTCCACCGCCACCGGCCAAAAGCTGCTGCATACGCATAACGTGGGGAGCCGGCCCGCTTCATGGGCGGTGGGCGATACTACTTCCATCATTTATGATATGCACAATCCGGGCAATCCTAAAATAGCCACTTATTTCGGCCTTTTTGGATGGGCGGTGGTGCTGCTTTCCATAGCAGCGCCCTGTATCATTATTGGCGGCGGCTATTTCTGGGCATCAAAATTTTTCTGATTTGCAAAAAAGGTCTTTCATATTTTTCCTCTTGTTCACCCTGGTATGCTATGAGCAACTGCCTGCACAGCGACAGCGGCTCCGCGACCGCCGGTATGAGTATGCAGACCGTAACCTGCCGGCCGGCCAGCGGGAAGCCCTGATATACCTCGACAGCATTGGCTCCCTGCCGGCCAGCCCGCACTGGCCGAATGTAAACCCGGACCGCTTCCTGCAAAACCTGCGCACCTTTGCCCTTACACCCTTGCGCTTTTATGAAGGCAAGGGCACCAATTTCTGCGCTTACTCTGCTATTACCTATATCCCGCTGCACTATGATCCGCCTGGCTTTGCCCGCTTTATGATCCGCCTGTATACCGATGGTGAAGCGGAGATGGGAAGGGCCCGTATCAAGCCCAGCAAAGCAGTAAGAAATGAAGCAGGGCTAATCAAATACAAAGGAGCACTGGATATAAGCCCTGCCGGGCAAATGTGGTTTCTCAGCCTGGCTGATCATTTTAAAGGTTACCTGAATTTTTTTAACCGCCGCTTTGACAAAGGGGATGAAAATACGCTTTGGGCCTCTACCAATTTTGCCAAATTTAACCGGATGGTAAGGCGCCTGTTTAATTACAAAGTAAAGGCCCGCGGCTCCGATCTGCTGCGCCCCTGGATAGGAAATATATACCAGTACCTGAAAGAACGATCAGCCAAAGGCCCGGTGTTCCTTTATCTTAACAACCGGCTGCTTTATAAAAAGAAGCATACCATATCCCGCTTCGGCATACCCACTCATTTTGTACTGCTGCTGGATATTTACACCTCGCCTGATGGAAAAATAAATATGGTATACTGGGACTATGGCAAAAAAACATTGCAGCAGGTAACGCCACGCCTGCTGAAAAAAATCATTTTCGGCATCACTCATTTTTACCCGGAAGAGGAATGAATAAGATAAAAAATAGTATCCTGGTTACTGCAACAGCAGCATTTTTCACTGCCTGTACTTATTCCAGGCATTTTACCACTACCTACTACAAGGAAAATGAGGCCGCCCTGCGGGCGGTACGGAAAAACTTTGCAGCACTTTACCGCATTCAGCCTTTTTCGCTGGAGATAAAGGATAAGGCAGCCACCCTTATCGGGCTGGAGCTGCATACGGACAGTATTAAATATGTCTACGAATTCCGGCTGGATGAACCTTACTTTTTTGATACGCTGGCTAAATACAAATTTGACATCCGCCAGGTAAGTGAACTGGTCAACGCTATGCAGGCAGCTCACTGCACCTGGGTTTCCCTGCTGGACTATTATGAAAACTACCAGCCGAAAAACCTGCTGTTTATCTCCGTACGTCATAAGGACCTTACTGCCCTGCTGAAGCCGGAGAAATATTTTACCCTTGCTTTCTTTAACGCCCCGCAGCCATACGATGAAAAAAACAGGCTGCTCGACCGTACAGATAAAAAGGCCAACCGGAAAATAAACGATGCGGTATACCGCCGCATCAACGATTCTGTTTTTTATGCCCTGATGGAAAAATACCGTTAGCCCGCAGAAAATAAAAAGCAGCGCATGGAAATGCGCTGCTGATGTCATGTAATCGAATTGTTCAGTAACCGTGAATGTTACATTTTTACGTAGCGCAGGTTAGTAACCTCGCCGGTGGCTTTGTTGCTGATGCGGATAAAGTACACGCCTTTAGCGATGGAAGGCAATTGCACAGAAGGTCCGCTGAGCGTGGTGGAGTACATTACATGACCGCTTGTGTTCAGCAAAGCGAAATCATTTTTAGCAAAATCGGAAATGCCGCTTATATTCACTGTATTGCCGGTATTAGGGACAGGGAAAAGAGTGATTGATTTTGCAGTAACATCATTTTTAACCGTACGCACTTCAGAAGTGGTGCTGTTACCATCAAAGTCGGTCTGGCGTACACGGTAGTATGAAACGCCGGTCAGCGGGGACAGGTCAGTTATTTCGTATTGTTTTGCTTCATTGGTAGTGCCTGCTCCTTTTACTTCCCGGATAGCAGCCCAGTCCATACCATCAGCAGAACGTTCTACTGTGAAAAAGTTGTTGTTTTGCTCAGAAGCAGTAGCCCATTTTACTTTCACTGTTTTACCAACCAGGTCGGCAGAAAAGCCGGTAAGCTTTACCGGTAATACAGCATTAACAGGTAAAGAAATAGTACGCTGCGGTATACCAGGCCCCTCTATGATAATTTGAACCATCGTAAATCCTGCAGATGCGGGCGTCACAGTAGCGCAATCAGTAGCGCTCGTCCAGCCATTGGCAGCAAGGTTTTTACCAGCGCCGCCTTCATTAGGAAGGTCAAAAGTATGTGTACCGCGTTGCGATGAAATCACTTTCCCCTGCAGTGTATAAAGGGAGGCCGGGATGTTTGATCCGGAAAAGGTAATATTATAGGTCATTTCCACATTAAAACTATAGCCCCACTGGCAACTGGCAGAGGTTGGCTTAACAGCGGTTGGCTGCACATTAATGTTTACACTATAACCATTGGTAGAAATAACGCTAACCTGGGAAGAAGCTGTAGCAGAAAAGAAAAATACAGATACGGCGAAAAGTAAAGTTTTGTTCACGGTACGGAAATTTTATAGGGTTTGAATTCGATTAACAGTGCAAAGGAAAGTAGAATCACGTAAATCACATAGTATTTTCCGTAATATTTTTTGAAATAATTCTAAGTAGTTTATAAATTATTATTAATCAATATTTTAATTTTATGTAATGTTTATTGACAATTATCAACTAAGCCATATGACTTAATCAATAATAAGTGTATACTCCTATAAAAAACCACTGACTAAAAGAAAAATGCTGCGGAAAATACGCAAATCTCCTCTCTGTTCCTGACGGGCATGTGGAATTTACGGAATAATAATTCGTAATAGTTGGTCCGGCTTTTATAAAAAATACCCTTTCTCCCCAGGGTAATATACCAGCAGGGCTCTTATCATTTTCAGGAGAAATACGCAGCTGGAGAGGAAAATGATTCTATAGGGAAGGATAAAGCTTCTTCTGCGCTATATACCGGCTTCTTGAAAAAAATAAAAAAGAGCAGGCGGATTGCTGCTCTTTACAATATAGTTCTTTAATAAGCATCAGTTGCCAACCACTTCATAGTATGCTTCGCCGTCATCCGCCACCTGCTTATAGTAATAGCCGGAAGGGGACATATACAGTTTTTCACCATTAATTGTCACTTGTTTGGAATTAACAGGAAGGCTTTCAAAACGGTCTCCCACCTGGGGGCCGGCAGGCTTTGCCGGGGCAGCCGGGGTTTCTTTCTTTTCTTTGGTATCCAGCACCCCGTTTACACCAGCCACCCTGTACCGTATCTCACCGTTTTCATCCTCTTCTTCGGTAAAGTAAGTGCCCCCCGCTTCATAATATGTTTTGCCATCAATAATCGTTTCCCTGGCATCACCTGGTATCTCACTCACAGTTGCACCTGCGGGCGGGGCTATTACTTCATACTCCCGTTCACCCAGAGGGCGGTAAAATGTCCTGTTGTGGTAGTAGTAAAGATCAGCACCGATATAAAAGCGGCGGTAGCCCGGCGGCAGCACTGCTATACGAATACCCACTGGCGGCGCCACTACCCGGAATACTGTTCCGTAAGGCCGGTAAAAACGTCCGTACTGGTAGCGGTAAGCGATGCCGCCAAAGTGAACGGAAACAAAAGGTCTGTTGTAAGCGAAAGTCCGCACAGGCGGATAATAAGGGCGGTAATGCGCCCGGCCATTTCGCCAGCGGCGCTGGGCACCGGCTTCAGCAGTCAGCAGGAGAAATAGCGGTAAGAAAAAGAGGAATAAGAATAAGTAGCGTTTTGTTTTCATACCCGAAGTTTTTTTGATACATAATAAATGTACTGACGATTGGCACACCAAAAAGTTAAGCAGTTTCAAAAAAACGTCCTGCACCTTTTGTACAATTTTTGGTTAAAAGCGGCTGCCCCATATTGGCTTTTATAGAATAAACAGCAAACTTAGCCTTATTAAAACCTGCCGTCATGAAAAAACTTTACCTGTTTTTCTTCTCTTTTATTTTTATTATACTGTCAGGGTGCAGCAAGGATTTTCTGAAGCCTTATGAGGATCGCCTTGAAGGCGGCACCTGGCGCCTGGTGGATATTAACAAGCGTGGCATTGGCGGCGGCTCCATGCCCATCACATTCCGCGATGGCGAATTTTCATTTTTTGACAACGGTGAGCTGCGTTATACAGATGGTGCCGGCAATGTATACAATGGCTCCTGGAATATGCGGAAATACTGGATGCGTGACCGCTGCTACATTGACGAAAACGGCTATGAAGACTGTGATGAAAAAAGAGTACGCTCTCTCAGCATCACGGCTGTTGACTTTTCCTCTCAGCGGGTGCTGAATGAATTTTTTGACGATATCGTTTTTACAGGCACTAACCGCTTCAAGGCATTTATTTATACCGGGTTTGCCACTTATATATTCCGTTTCCGGCGCTGATCACTAATTAAAAAACCGGGCAATTAAGCCGGCGGTCAAATTTTCGCCTGCTCCATTCCTGTGAACGGAAATGAAAAGCTATGTAGCCACCGCCACGCTGCATTTTATTTTTTGAAAAAACATTTGCCCAATTATGTATCCCCAGCAATAAAGGGCCGATACGAAATGCACCGCCTGCCCAAAAACGACCCCGGTAGTTTAGCTGCAGCGGCAGGTAGATACCTGCTGTCCTTTTTTCCCACCTCGGCACTATGGTTAGCAGCTCTGACTCACGGATGCGATACTCCTCCCTGGCCACCGCTGCCGGGGCATGCAATACAGCAGAGCCGCTGATATAAAAATAATCACCCAAAAAATGATCAGCAGTTAGCATCAGCCTGGCAGGCCGTTGTATATAAAAGCTACCTGATAATACTGACAGATCAGCTATCGTTGCCAGGCTGTCGTTCAGTTCAGCAAGCGAGTTGATGTACTGAAATTTATCATCCAGCACAGCATTGGTCACTCCCGGCCGTATGCTTACCAACCGCCTGCTTTCCACCCCATACCGGAATGGCAGCCTGCCGGCATCCAGCAGCGCTACTCCAAACTTCCAGTCATAGTCATAATAATCGTCCTCCTGGTACAGCACCACCTGCTCCGGCTTAATTACTATTTCGGCACCTATATCCATACCTACTGTCATTTGCCCCTCTTTCCATAATTCCTGTGCAGCATTGCTTCCAGTATTATCAAAGGATCTGTTATATCCGTATAAAGCATTGCCAGCTACTTCATACACACCCGGCACAGGACTTATTACCCTTGTATCATTT
>DAOLFO010000480.1:0-1697 GCA_035326305.1 Chitinophagaceae bacterium | reverse complement strand
CGATTCACGACCGTTAGCTGTGGTCTGTTGTCTGCCATCCGATTTTAGCACTTGGCTCCTGCCTTCTTCTTTAATACCGGTTCCTGACATGCTTTATAAACTTCTCCACTGCTCTCCTTACTGCGCCGGCATCATTATTATGATTATTTACCAATACAGAGAAGATGAGCGCCTTATTTTTCTTCGTTGTCAGGTAGCCGCTTAAGGCTACCACGCCTGATAGCGTGCCTGTTTTGGCATAAATAAATCCTTTCTCATCCAGGTAGTAGCTGCCCAGCGTACCGGTACCGCCTGTAGGAAAAATGGCCTGTATGCGCTGCATGCCAAACTCATCTTTTATTTTCTGAAGTATGGCTACAAAGTCCTGTGGGGTAAAAAGATTGTACCGGCTCAATCCTGATCCGTCTGCCCACCGGGGCTTTTGCGGCAGGTCTTTAAAATCTGTTTTCAGCAGGGTGTCAATGATTCTTGCATCATTCATTTCTCCCAGCAGAGCCTGGCTCACCATCAGCAATGACTGCTCCGCAAAAAAATTATCACTGCGGTACATCAGCGGCCGCAGCACAGAGTCCGTCGGTTGCGAATACAATTTTTTCCAGGAAGAAGGCGTATTGCCAAACATATCTGCTTCCAGTCTGCGATGAAGTGTATCACCCAGCAATCCCAGCACGGTACCAATGATTGGGTTAAAGGGCACTTCCGCTGCTGTGGCATTTCCGTCAGTAAGTATAAACCTGTTGCTGTCCCAGGGCTTGTCTACCCGGAATCCTTTTTGCAAGGTGCCGATCACTTCTGTCTGCGGCTGAAAAGCAGGCGGATTTACATCCACTGTTTTATCTGCTTTCATTTTAAAGCGGGCGATGTTGCCATATACCGGCAAATCGCTGCGCTGCGCCATATAGTAGGCTTTATAGTCACCCCATGCCCAGCCGCTTCCAAGAAAATCGTCATACAAATCTCCTTTGTAACGAATGGTATTGAACCGCTTCAGGAAATCAAATACAGGCTGTTGCTTATAATCCGGATGCAGTAATGTGGGGTCGCCTGTACCCGCAATATCTGCCAGCGTATCATTTACTATATGGTAATGCAGTCCTACCAAACTATCTCCCAGGTATTTCATAGCGGCATAAGTGGTGGGGATCTTTGTATTGCTTGCCGGCACAAAATATTTGTCGGCGTTATGATTGTACCAATACCTGCCCGTTGCCGGCTCATAAATGCTGATACCTACCAGCGCCGTCTGTAAGGGTGGTGCTGTCAGCACTTCTTTTGCAGCCGGTTTACCTATTTTTTTCTGAAGGGAGCAGGAGGAAAGGATAAATAGAAAAGCGGCAAAAGCGATCCGGCTTATTTTTATTCCGGGAAAATGAACAGGCATATACGATACAATTAAGTGTGTGATAGTATGGCAAATTGCTCAAGGTCAAAATTAATAAAACAGCCGGTGACCGGATGACAGGCAACGATCCGCAATCGTGAATCGGCAAACTGATCAACGTCGCCCCGCTTTGTCACACTGAGCAAAGCGAAGTATCCCGGTGGGTACAATCAAAGGCCGGTTGCAACTGCCTTATATCGCCAGCTTTCGGGATGCCTCCTGCGTCGGCATGACAAAAGACTGAAATTGCCCAACAGCCAGCACCTTATTCGTAAATCTTAAATCGAAATTCGTAATTCGCCATGCCGTACATCTT
>DAOLFO010000479.1:0-1721 GCA_035326305.1 Chitinophagaceae bacterium | reverse complement strand
GATCCCGTCATGTTAGTAGTGGGTGTCCAGCTAAAATTGCCTGTACCGCTCGCCTGCAACTGCAGTGCATCCGGCACACAAATAAGTGTATCCCTGAAGGCAAGGGTAATGGGTGGCTTGTCAATGATCGTAACATCGTGCGTGACGGTCTTTTTACAGCCTTTATCACTGGTCACTGTCAGTGATATCGTTTTTGTGCCAGTGCTGGAGTATTTCCAACTGGTATCCTGGTGAGCGGATACGTCCTGGGTGGTGGTTTCATCGCCAAAGTTCCATGCCCAGCTATCCACTACGCCATAGTTAGTGGTGGTGGCATCCTGAAAAATAACCGGGTTGTCAATACATATCCCTGCCGAGTTAAAGGCAGGAAAAAAGCCGGGATAAACTTTTACAATAGCAGTAGTGGAATCGGTACATTCCTGGCCGCGGTTGGCCACTACTTTTATATTAAACACACCTGTGTCTGAAAAAATATGTGAGGGATTTTGCAGGTTGGAAAAATTACTGGCTCCTGTAGAGGGATCTCCAAACTCCCAGTAGTAGGAATTGATATTAGGATTATTGGGATGAGAGAAATCATAGTTGTAGCCGTCACAGGTGATCATTACCGGCTCCAGCAGGGGCTTGGTAAGGTCGCAGCCTCCTGCTTTGATCTGCAGGTCTTTTCGCTGCACAGCTATTACCCGGCCATCTCTTATTTCTGAAACACATACAGTGACAACATATATTCCTTCGGGTGGGGATGTGCCGCTGATGATACCGGTAAGCGGATCAATAGTAACTGAAGGGCCGAGCGGTGATGAGCCGCTGTATGGTGGTGCATAGCCAACAGGTATGTAGGGAGGATTGGCGGGAGGGTTGGGCCGGGCTCCGTTGTTACCACTGCTGCCACCTATCCAGGCATCGCAAAAAGAATAGCGCAGCTCATCAGTAACATCTGGATCCTGGGCGCCAAAATTGTAGGTAAACGGGTAACCTCCGCATACGATCACGGTATCGCGGGCAGTAAATTTAGCACTGTTATTGGCCGGCGCTGTGGGAATAATATTGGTGCCGGGAATTTCTGCTGTATAAGTGGCCCCCATATTGCTGGAAGAAAACAGGTTGCTGATGCCCTGTATACGGCAGCACCGCTGGTAAGAAATGGTATAGCCATGTGTGGAAGCAGGCAGTGTTTCTGTAAATTCATAGTAGCCTACTTCATAGCAAACCTCCGGGGCATTGGAGATACAGGGACCGGGACTCTTTAGCCTGAGTTCCTCCTGCCTGGACATGCTCGGTGTATAAACCCTTCCTCCGTATAACAGGTTTGTGCTTTTATCAAAAATGCCGATATAAGCGTCTGGGTCGAGCTGTGCACCTACATTCCCGCAATGCCTGAATAGCTTTAAGGTAATACGATAGGTATAGTTGGAGCCGTTTGAACTTATCAGCTCATAATACATTTCACCACCGGTGATATGATCAGCAAAAGAAATCTTTGCCAATAAGCAGTATAGTGCAATAAGTGTGGCCCGTTTCATGCGCAAAAATCACAAATCACTTAAAAATTCGTCAAGTATCTTATTGGCTTTCCCAGGTTCTTCCAGCATACCCATGTGGGCGGAAGATTGCATAACATGAATATACGCTTTTTCAGGAATATGGGATTGTTTTAGCATATCTTCTGGTGAAACTGCTTTATCCGCTTTCCCGATTACAAACAGGATAGGGATTTTACT
>DAOLFO010000136.1:0-8178 GCA_035326305.1 Chitinophagaceae bacterium | reverse complement strand
CGCAGTTTCAGATCGCTCAGCCAGCCGGAGGTGCTGCTCATAAAGTTTTCCCGGAGCACTGACCAGGATGCGCCTGCCGAGTAAAAGTTGCCCCAGCGGCTTTTGGGTGAAAAGCGGGATGAGGCATCACGACGGTAGGACAAATCCAGGTAGTATTTATTGTCATAGGAATAATTAATCCTGCTCAGGTAAGCATCTCTTCTCAGGCGGTCAAGCCGGCCATCTGCATCTTCGAGGGTTACAAAATTGGCCAATTCTTCATTACCATCCAGGTTCATACCACGACGGCTTCCATTAAAATAATCTTCATCCACACGTTGTGTTTCATGGCCTGCCAGCACAGAAACAGAATGATTACCGAATTTTTGTGAGTAATTAAGCAACTGGTTCAGCGAGATAGTGCGGAACTCATTTGACACTCTTGCAGCCGTGCCTCCGGCCGTTACACCATCACCCACCAGCGGGTTTTGATAACGGTAAGTCCTGACATTATTCATGTCAATACCGAGATTGGTGGTAAAGGTGAAATGCTTCAGGAATTTTGCTTCTGCAAATGTCCTTCCGATAAGGCTGTTGCGCTTATCAAGCCTGGTATTCAGCAGCGACTCATAAATCACGTGTCTTCCGGGAGAAGCACCTCCGGGGCGGAGCACCGCTCCCGGGGGACGGCCGAAATCATACCACTGGTTGCCAAAATCATCCAGTATGGGCTCACCGGTTGGGGTAAAAGCATGCACGGGATAAATGGGCCCCATGCCTCTTGCAAATACAAATGCATTAATAAAGGATGCACCACCGACACCTGTCAGGTTAGAGTTTACAAACACACCGCTCAGGTTTACACCGGTACGCAGCCAGTCTTTTACCTGCGAGTTGAGCGACATACGGGCAGTAACTCTTTCATAATCGGATTTAATAATGAATCCTTCATCCTTCAGATAATTGAGTGAAAAGAAATAATCGGTCTTGTTTATTTTGGAAGAAACATTAAATGCCACTTCATTACGCATACCTTTTTGCGACATAGGTCCGTACCAGTCGAAATCATCATACTGCAGGCGGGCATTGGGGTTCAGCTTACCATCGGTTCCTACAACCTGGTTATCCGGTACGCCAAATGGGTTATACCTTAGCTGTGTCGCTACTGTATTAGAAGCCTGCTGCGAGGCAGCCGCTTCAGACAGAGGTGTTCCTGAAGCAGGGTACATCAGGCTGTTCTTGATGCTTTGCCACATTACCGGGTAATAATCATAAGCGCCTACCCTGTCATATTCCTGTACGCCCCTTTCAGAAAATCCGGTATTGACCATCAGGTTAAATTTAGGTGTACCCGACTTTCCTTTCTTAGTAGTGATCATCACTACGCCATTAGCGGCGCGGGCTCCATACAGTGCTGTTGATGATGCATCTTTTAACAGTGTGATGCTTTCAATATCATTTGTATTCAGGTCGCCAATAAATCCTTCATACGGAAAACCATCTACCACATACAACGGGCTGGAGCTGGCATTGACAGAGCCAAAACCCCTGATACGGAGCGCTGCGTTGCTACCCGGCTGACCGCTTCCTGTTGTGGTGGAGATGCCGGGTGCCGCTCCGGCCAGTGCTTGTGAAATATTGGTAGTGAGACGTGTCTCCAACTGGTCAGCACCTATCTTGGATACCGACCCGGTGATCGATTCCCTTTTTTGACTACCATACGCCACTACTACTATTTCTTCACCAGTAGTAGCAGCCGCATCCATCAGCGACACCTCGATGGAAGTACGGCTTCCTATTGTTTCTTCACGTGGTTCTTTACCCACGTAAGAAAAAACCAGGACCCTTGCCCGCTCATCAAGCTGAATAGTATAGCGTCCATCTGGTCCTGTACTAACCCCGGCGCCCGTTTCCTTTACCGTCACCGAAGCATTTTGTAAGGGTATTCCATTTAGATCAGTTACCCTCCCGGATACTGACCGCTGCGCAAAAAGCGCCATGCACGAAAAGAAGCCTGTTAAAAACAGTAATAATCGTTTCATAAGCCATGTGTTGTTTTGAATTAAAAGTCACAATCAAGGCAACAATATCTGCACAGTTGCTCTGAGGAAACCAGCGATATTTGCTGAAGCATGAAAAATAAATACCGAAGCATTTAAATGTAAAACCGGCTATTGAAGGCTGCCGGGGATCACTGCCGGATTTTGCAGCACCATACATGAAATCCTGCTGCTAAACTGGTATAAAACGATACTCAATATTGTTACTGGCAGTACCGCTATTCCTGACAGGTTATTTTTTACCACTTATACCTGTTTTTGCCCTTGAAACCACTTTCATATTTACTTAACAAATACTAAGAATAGTTTTAAACCGCATTACCGTTATACGGGCACACATGAGAGAAAACTGCTGCCGGGCTGCAGCACTTACCCCAAACCGACGCTGTCATGATTAAGGATCTCATGTTGAAACTGGTTTTTATTCCCCTCCTTGGGATCGCCCTTCCTTATATTTCCGGCATCGTTACTTACTCCCTGTATTCCGCTACAGAGCTCCTTATTGCCAATTTATATTTTATACTTACTTCCTTCAGCATCTGGACTGGGTGCAACTGGGTGCACACCCGCCTGCGGCCATTATATAAACCGCTGTCCCAGCCTTTCAGCAAAATAATAACCGTATGTACGGTGTCAGTGCTTTACACACTGTGTATCGGGAGCCTATTAGTGTTTATCTGGTTTGTGCTGAGCCGGGACACGTTCACCTGGTCGGCACAGTTCCGCTTTTTATCGGTATGCTGTGCTGCTGTTATCATTTTTACATTAGTATATGAAGTGCTGTACCTGAGCAAAGAGCGGGAAATAGATACCCGTGTAGTGGATCAACTGGACAGGGAAAGATCGTATGCCGAGCTGCAGGCATTGACCAATGAAATGGATCCTCATTTCCTTTTTAATTCGCTCAATACGCTCAACTACCTGATCAGGGAAAATGCAGAGCAGGCATATATTTTCAACAACCGCCTTGCCCAGGTATACAAATATTTCCTGATCAACAAGAACAAAGAACTGATTCCCCTGCAGCAGGAGCTGGATTTTATCGCTGACTATTTTTATCTTCTGCAAATACGCCATGATGATAAGCTGCGCATGCAGGTATTGCCGCAGGCCGATCCTGCTGAAATACGCATACCGCCCTGCGCTATACAGGTGCTGATAGAAAATGCCATCAAGCACAACGAGTTTAGCGAGCAGGCGCCGCTGCTGATCACTATCACTATAAAAAAAGGCTACCTGGAAGTAGCCAACAATGTGCGGGCAAAAACTACGGCATTACCTTCCACCGGTATCGGGCTGACCAACCTGCGATCCAGGTACCGGATCATTTTAAAAGAAGATATCCATATTGAAGTCACGCCGGATTTATTTACAGTAAAACTACCACTTGTCGCATAACCCTAAAACCATTTGCCATGTTAAACGCAATTATTATCGAAGACGAAAAGCTCGCTTTGGAAAGCCTGATAGACACAATGGCTTCCGTATCAGACAAAGTAAACATACAGGCCACCCTGGGCTCTGTCAGCGAGAGCCTGCGCTACCTGGGCGATGCCCCGCAGGCTGATCTGATCTTCAGCGACGTACAGTTGCAGGACGGACTTTCCTTTGATATCTTCCGTCAACTACGTTGTCCTATCCCGGTCGTATTCATCACCGGCTATGATGAGTTTATGCTGAATGCTTTTGAGTATAACAGCATTGATTTTTTGCTGAAACCGGTGGGGCACGAAGAGCTGAAGAAAGCTATTGATAAATACAGGATGCTGGAAAAACATTTTGCCGGCAATCATTCCATGCACAACCTGCTGCAGTATATTGACAACCACAGGAAGAAACGCCTGCTGGTAAAAAGAGGCATGGAAAATATTTCCCTGCGGCTGGATGATATCACCCTCTTTTATACCGAAAACAAAATCGTATATGTAATAGATAAAGCCGGTAAAAAATACCTTGCTGATAAAAACCTGGCCGAGCTGGAAGAAATACTGGATGAAACCAGTTTTTTCAGGGCTAACCGCCAGTATATTGTCAACATTAATTTTATCAAAGGGTTTAAGTCATACGAAAAGGTAAAGCTGCAAATTGATTTTGTAATACCGGAGGTAAACCATCTTGTAATTGTAAGCCAGGAAACAGCCCCGCAGTTCCGGGAGTGGATGCAAAATGCATAACGGAGTAAGCAACATTACAGGGCAAGCAGGCTGCAACCGCGGATATCGGAATGGTCGAGCCGGCCCAGCACTTCAAAGCTGCCGTCTGCATAGGCAAGCCCGGCATCATCAGTGGCAATAAAACAGCAGGAATAGCAGTTGGCCAGGTCAATAATATTAATGGCTCCCCGCAGTGCCTGCCGGCTGCCGGGATTGGGCTGCAAGATATGAAACGGATCTTCTTCGTCACGCAGCAGTACTTTCATCCAGGGCGGGCACCTGAAAATGCCCCTGCCTGCCGAGTACGCCTGCGAAAGCAATTCCGTCATCCCATACTCTGCGTGGATATGTTTTGTACCAAAGGCTTGCTGCAGCAGCGTATGCACTTCGGGCCGGGTTATTTCTTTTCTCCGCCCTTTCATACCGCCGGTTTCCATGATCACAGTATGCCGCAACTCCATAGGATGCGCAGCGGCAAAATCAAGCAGGGCGAAAGTGACGCCGATTAGCAATGCCTGCTGACCTTTGTCCTCCAGTTGCCGTAGCATAGCCGCCAGCGCTGCCATATCATGCAGGTAAAACCCGCTTTGGGGATGGCCGCTTTGCCGGATCAGCTCATTTACCATATACACCAGCGACGAATGGTGCCGCTCCAGGTAAGAAGGCAGCAGGCCCAGTATGCACCAGTTGCCGGCGGCCCCGTAAAACTGCTCAAAACAGGTAAGAAAACTTTGCCGGTAGATGCCTGCATCTTTTACCAGGTGCCGGCTCACCGCCATACCGGTAGTGCCGCTGCTTTCAAATATTAGTTCCGGCTCAAAGCTGGTGGTGGTGACGGCATGTGTCTTAAAAAAACGGATGGGCAAAAAAGGAATGGAGGATATGCCAGTCACTTTATCCGGCTGCACACCAATAGCATCGCAATAATCCCGGTACAGCCCGTTTTGCTCATGCTGAAAGCGAAAGGCGGCCAGCGCCTGGCTTTCAAATGTGCTGGCAGGATCGTACCAGGTTTTATGGTTCTCTTGACGTTTCAGGCCGGCAAATTATACCAAAAGCAGTATATTTGAATAAATGAACTGTGCTATGAAACCAGTTTTTGCGCTGCTTTCCGCTACCGTACTGATCCTGGCAATTTCCTGCTCTAAAAATGGTATAACCACGAAGCCAAGAATTGTAATAAAAGATTATACAGCTACTGTGCTGCCCGGCGGTAGTTTGGTCATTTCCATGGACTATTTTGATAAGGAAGGAGACCTGGATTCTATATTCGGCAATAAAATGCGCTTTAACACTGACCCTGAAATTTTGCCCAACCAGTACCTTGCCGATACATTTAATTATCCGCTGATGGTACAAACAGCCAAAAACCAGGGGGAAATTGCTTTTCAACTGGAATACAGCCTTCTTAATGAGCAGCCTGTATTTAACGATACTATTAAATTCAAGTTCTACGTAAAAGACAGGGCCGGCAACGTAAGTGACACCATTATCACCAACCAGATAGTTGCCATCAACGAATGAGCCGTGGGTTTGCCGGGGTAGTCCGGTTCTTTGTTTATTCCAACCTTTTTATCTGCTGCTGTGCCGTGCTGATGACCTGGCAGGCACTGTATCTTTTTTCCGCTTCTGCTGATGTTCCGGCCTTATACGGTTTTGTCTTTGCCGGTACGCTTTGCAGCTACAGCTTTCACTGGTGGCTGACACCGGCCGGCTCTGCCGAATGCAGTGGTGACAGGGGAGGCTGGGTCAGCCGCTACCGCCCTATTCACCTATTCCTGCTTTTTGCAGGCCTGGCCGGCAGCATAGTTTTCCTGTTTGCCCTGTATGAGCATGCACACTGGCTGGTAGTTGCTGCGCTGATCACGTTTCTTTATTCCGCTCCCAAAATACCACATCCTTTCTTTATCATCCTGCAACGCATTGCTATTGGCAAAACTTTTTTCCTGTCGCTGATGTGGACATTTGTAACCAGTGTGCTGCCCCTGCTTGTTACAGATACGCCCTGGGAGATCCGCTCCCTGTTTTTTGCCATCAGCCGCTTTTTTCTTGTTTATGCTATCTGTGTCCTTTTTGATTTCCGCGACCGGGAGCAGGACAAAGCCAGCCGCATCCGCAGCCTTATCACCTATTTTTCCCCGCAGGCTGTTTTCCGGCTGTTTATATTTTCCCTGCTGCTGTATGCCATTTTCTGCCTGCTTCCGGGGGCAGGGTTGTCATCCCGGCTTATGCTTTTTCAGCTATTGCCGGCAATGCTCTTGCTTGCCTTATACCGTTATTCCATAGAGAAAGGCGGAGACCTCTTTTATTATTTATTTCTTGACGGGCTGATGGCAGCTTCTGCCGCTTTATTACTTGCTGATGTTTTGCTGTAACCTGCTTTAACGTTTGTTTTTCACCAATGTGAACAACTTTGCCTGCCTATGGGCGTTATTAGCACAAAAATTGCTATCTGGAAGCAAGATTATAAACACTATCCGAACTACGAGTATGCATATCAATTTCACTAAAGTTGTTCATTTTACCCGGCTGATAAAAGCGGGTGGCCGTTTACGTGAGTTCAATTTCCGCAAGCACCGGCAGTCAGACCAGGAAGTTTTTTCGGTAGATACGGTGGATGACCGGGGCAACCGCATCCTTTTTCATATGCACCCGCATGGCGCTGATTCCTGGGCAATTGCCTCCCAGCCGCTGCCTGCCTGGATTACAGACAACGAAGAGCAGCTACGGGAGCAAATACACGAAGAGCTGCAGCAACACTGAGCAGGCCGCTGCAGGGAACAACTCTCTCCTTCTATTTATTTTTATTGGCTATCTTAGGCGCAACATCTAAACAGCGGCTCTATGCTGAAATGGTTTCCTGTTGCCTTGCTACTTATTACCGGGTGTGTGGCCCGGCAAAAGATTTCTTCCACTGCCCCTGCTTCACCTTCACCGCTTATCAATGACGGGAAAATATGGTCTTCCCTGTTTCAGCAGCGGGCGGCTGAATATAAGGCGCTCTGCCTGCAGGCTTTTTCGATTGCCCGCGACCGGGTGGACGAAGCGCTTGAAAAAACATACGTGCGGCCCATTGCCATTGTCACGGATATTGATGAAACCTTCCTGGACAACAGTCCGTATGCAGTACACCAAGCACTGCAGGGCAAAGGCTATGACCCCGCTACCTGGATGCAGTGGACAGCAAGAGGTATGGCAGATACATTGCCAGGGGCCCTTGGGTTTTTTCAGTATGCCGCAAAGCGTGGCATCGAAATATTTTATATCACCAACCGGGAGATGCAGGAGCAGGAAGGTACGCTCCAAAACCTGCGCCGGTTTGGATTTCCCTATGCAGATGCCGCTCATTTATTATTGCGCACAGCCGAATCGGGCAAGGAAGCCCGCCGGCAGGAAGTAATGAAAAAATACCACATCTTCCTGCTGCTTGGTGACAACCTCTCCGACTTCAGTGATCTGTTTGATAAAAAAAATGAACAGGACAGGGATGCTGCGGTAATGCAGTTGCAATCAGAGTTTGGCAGGCGGTTTATCATTCTCCCCAACTTTAATTACGGTGGCTGGGAAGATGCCCTGTTCCAGCACCGCCGCGACTGGACAGATCAGCAACGGGACTCACTGGTACGGCAGGCAGTAAAAGGTTATTAAAATAATGTGTTGCACCGGCCTGCAGGCACACAGAAAGCATCTCAGATAAAAATACATTTGTCACAGGCTTTTAGCTGTGCTTAACATGACGGCAAGCCAATAATCAGCATTACCGCTGAAGCTGCTGATAATAATATTGCTCCACCAGCTTAAAGCTGATATGATAAATATCACCAGCGCCATTTCCGGCCTCATCCCAGCGGCGCAACAGCTCCTCCCTGCTGACTGCTGTGTTGTAAAACTGCGGCAGGTTATTTTTTTCCGTGGTAAAAAATAAAACAGACTGGCTGCTGTTCACAAAAGGGGAATAATCCAGCCTGCTGCTGTTAATCAGTCCC
>DAOLFO010000478.1:0-1722 GCA_035326305.1 Chitinophagaceae bacterium | reverse complement strand
AATATCATAAAAAATATGTGCTGATAAAAGCCCTCAGTGAAGAGGGGGGCATAGAAGCGGCGCAGCAAATACTCCGGCTCGATCCATTGCCGGACGGCGTATTTATCACCAATGATTTTTCTGCGGCTGTATGCATGCAGGCATTGAAGGAAAACGGTATCCGCATCCCGGAAGATATAGCGGTGGTAGGTTTTAATAATGATGCTATCTCCAAAATAGTGGCTCCCCGGCTGACTACCATTGACTATCCCGGTATTGATATGGGAGAAATAGCAGCCCGCAACCTTATCGACCACCTGAAAGGAGTATCCGATATTAAAAATACCAATACCATTGTTATCCGCTCAGTGCTTATCGTACGGGAATCATCTCTGAAAAAAAACAGGAAGCAAATAAGTTAAAAGGTAAAATCGTGAATCGGCAATCGCTGCGCCGTACATCGTACATCATACACCGTACCTCTTACAAGGCTATTCTCCGGGATGCCTCCTGCGTCGGCAGGACAAGCGGCGGAAAGCAGACGACGGCCAACGGTCATCGATCATCGGCCAACGACCAGCGCATCGTTCGTAAATACTAAATCGAAATTCGTAATTCGTACAACGTACCCCTTGAATCAGCCATCAGGCCTGCAACAGTACAGACAACACCTTCGCCACCTTCCCGGCATCAGGCAGCATCGCTTTTTCCAGCACCATATTCATAGGCACGGCAGGGAGATTTAAAGCGCCCAGCACTTCTACCGGCACATCAAGGTATTGAAAACAATGTTTGGCAATACGCCCCGCCAGCGATTCAGCAAATGAGTTTAGCTGCTGCTCTTCTGTCAGCACCAGGCATTTACCATGTGCTTTCACCCGCTCATATACCAACGCCTCGTCAAGCGGGTACAGGGTACGCAGATCAATTACCTCCACTTTCCCCGGCCACTGCCTGGCTGCCTCCTTAGCCCAGTACACACCCATGCCATAGGTAATTACCACGCAGCTTTCTCCATTTTGAATAGCAACAGGATTTGCCGGTAATGCAACGGCGGCTTTTCCCAAAGGAATAATATAGTCCCGCGAAGGCTCGGGCTGTTTTGCTTCCTCCGTGCCCGAAAGTTTGCTCCAGTAAAGCCCTTTATGCTCCAGCATAATAACCGGGTTGGGATCATAAAAGGCTGCTTTCATCAGCCCTTTCATATCCGCTGCATTGGAAGGATAGACAACTTTTATGCCTTTTACAGAAAGCAGTGTTGTCTCCACGCTGCCGCTATGATACGGGCCGCCACCGCCATAGGCGCCTGCAGGCACACGCAGCACCATGGATACCGGAAATTTACCGCAACTGAGATAACAGCTTTTGGCCACTTCCGTGACCAGTTGGTTCAGCCCCGGGTAAATGTAATCAGCAAACTGTACCTCTACAATGGGTCTTATTCCCGCAGCACTCATCCCCACTGTGGAACCTACAATATAGGCTTCCTGTATAGCCGTATTAAAAACCCGGTGATCACCAAACCGCTCCGCCAGTGTAGCAGCTTCGCGGAAAACACCTCCCAGCCGTCGCCCCACATCCTGCCCGTATAATATCGCTTCCGGGTGATCTTCCATAATTTCCCGTATGGCAAAAAGCGCCGCATCCACCATGATAATCTTTTCAGCATTGGCGGGTGCCCGCACCCCTGCTTCTGCCGTTATAGCTGTAGGCGCAAAAACAAAAACCGCCCCCCTGGTCCGG
>DAOLFO010000135.1:0-8196 GCA_035326305.1 Chitinophagaceae bacterium | reverse complement strand
ACACTGGAAAATGAGCTGATAAAAGGCGTGCATCATGAAGCGGTTTCGCTGCTGCTGATGGAAGAGATGAACAGGGAATATGACGGACAACTGGATACTGCCATTGCTATTTTTACCGGCAGGCACTCTAAGCGGTTTTTGCACCAGCTTGTTTCCAGCCAACTGGATGTGGACAGGATGGACTACCTGAACCGTGACAGCTTTTTCACCGGGGTGGCCGAAGGTGTTATCGGTTACGACCGGATATTAAAAATGCTGACCGTACATGAAGGGGAACTGGTGGTGGAAGAAAAAGGCATTTATTCCATTGAAAAATTCCTGGTGTCACGCCGGCTGATGTACTGGCAGGTATACCTGCACAAAACAGTAGTGAGCGCTGAAATGATGCTGGTTGGGGCCATCCGCCGGGCTAATGAACTGATACAGCAAGGGGCCGTAGTGCATGCAGCCACCCCGGAGCTCGATTTTTTTCTGCATAACCGGACAGGCGCCGAAGAGCTGAGGCAGCGGTTAGACTTATTTTGCAGTCTTGATGATCACGATGTGATGGCAACTGTTAAAAACTGGCGCCATCACCCGGATAAAATATTAGCGTTGCTTTGCCGTTCTTTAGTGGAACGAAAATTGCTAAAAGTGAAGCTGCAGTCGGCCCCCTTTGACCCGGAAAAAGTGAAGGAAATGAGGAGCAGGGCTGCCCGGCAACTGGACGTATCGGAAGAAGAAGCTGCCTATTTCGTATTTGACGGAGTGGCCAGCAATACTACTTACGATCCGCGTGACGAACATATTAATATTTTATTTAAGGACGGAGCCCTGAAAAACATATCAGCAGTAGACAATGCACTGATCCACCAGCACCTGAATACGGCTGTTAAAAAATACTACCTTTGCTGCCTGAAAAGCTAAAGCCGGCATTACCTGACTTTGGATTTTTCCTGCAGAGGTAACAGGTTTTAGTTTTATTATTTTTTAAAAAATTGTATGACCTTTCCCGCCTCACAAATTGCCTTGCTGATCAATGGCAAAACAGAAGGGGATGCCTCTCTGCTGGTTGATTCTTTTGGTAAAATAGAAGAAGCCCGGCAGGGGCAGCTCAGCTTCCTGGCCAATCCCAAATACGAAGATCACCTCTATACCACACAGGCTTCCGTGATTATCATCAATGAAGATTTTATTTTAAAGAAGCCGGTAAGCGCCACCCTCATCCGGGTGCCCGATGCCTACTCTGCTTTTGCCACGCTCCTTTCCAAATACCAGGAGATCATGCAGCAGCAGTTGAAAGGAGTGCAGCAACCCACCTATATCGCTCCTTCGGCAAAATACGGTGATGATGTATTCATTGGCGCCTTTGCCTATCTCGGTGAAAGAGTAACCATCGGCAAACAGACTAAAATATACCCAAACGTTTTTATAGGCGATAACGTAACAATAGGCGATAACTGCATCATTCACCCGGGTGTAAAAATCTATCACGATTGCCGCATTGGCAATAATGTGACCATCCACGCCGGCACTGTTATCGGCAGTGATGGATTTGGTTTTGCACCGCAGGCGGATGGCAGCTTTAAAAAAGTGCCCCAGATCGGAAATGTAGTGGTGGAAGATCATGTGGAAATAGGGGCCAATGCCACCATAGACCGGGCCACCATCGGCTCCACGCTTATAAAAAGCGGCGCCAAGCTCGACAACCTGATACAAATTGCCCATAACGTAGAGGTAGGGCACAGCACTGTAATAGCCGCACAGGCCGGCATCAGCGGCAGCACTAAGATTGGCAACGGGGTGATGATAGGCGGTCAGGCCGGCATTGTAGGCCATATTCACCTGGGTGATGGTGCTAAAGTAAATGCCCAGAGCGGCGTAAGCAAATCAGTAGATGCAGGTAAAGCAGTAACCGGCTCCCCGGCTTATGATTATACCTCTGCCCTGCGCAGCCAGGCGGTAAACCGCCGTCTCCCTGACCTGGAAAGAAAAATCAAGGAGCTGGAAAACCTGGTAAGGCAACTGCTTACGGAAAAAGTATAATTTTTCACCCGTCTTATAGGTCACCGGGTACATTAATCACCGGGCATGTTGTGCATATTGAATATTCCATGCAAGTAATCATAGCACCAGGGAATAGTTGTTAACCATACAAGACATATAAGGCATACAAGAAACTCTTGCGTAGCTCAAATAAACAGGCTACGCATTAAAACTAACAGCAACATACGCTATTAATTATTGTAGGGCGGTTGCTTCCCTGTTGTATTTATTCCGGTATTCCACCGGTGATAAGCCCGTTACTTTTTTAAACACGCTGCGAAAAGCTTTTACATCCACATAGCCAACATCGTACATCACTTCGTTCACGCTTTTACGGCCTGTTTCCAGTCCTTTCTTGGCAGCCTCTACCTTTACCCGCTGCAGGTATTCCATCACCGTGTTGGCTGTAGCGCTCTTGAAGCGGCGCTCCAGGCTCCTGCGGCCCACTGCAAACATGGAAGCAAGCTGATCCACGGTTATTTTTTCGTGGTAGTGCTTCTCAATAAATTCCTGGGCCTGCTTTACCGGTTCATCAGCATGTGATTTTTGGCCGGAAAAAATAATAAAAGGCGACTGGCTGATGCGGTCAATATCAATCATGAAAGCTTTTGCAATAGCAATAGCCACATCACGTCCTGCGTATTTTTCAATAAGATAAATAACAAGGTTCAGGTAAGAGTAAGCGCCGCCGCTGGTATAGATGCCATCCACCTCTGTCATTATCTTATCATCCACTATATCTGCCTGCGGGTACATTTGGCGAAACTCGTTGACATACCGCCAGTGAGTGGTGCAGGGCTTGCCATCCAGCAGGCCGGTGCGTGCCAGGAAGAATGCCCCGATACAAAAGCTCGCTACTTCTGCACCATCCCGGTACTGATCCAGTATCCAGGGAATAAATGCTTCGTTGTTACCAATACTTTGCTGCAGGTCGCCAAACAGGGCCGGTATAATAATCAGATCTGTCTTGTTTACATCACTGATTAACGAATTTGGCTGTATGCTAAACAGGCCGCCGCGCTGTACGTTCTCTTTTTCCAGGCCCACCAGTTCAATTTTAAACAAGGGGCCCTTGCCCATATGCTCTGCCAGGTTATTTGCTTCAGAAAAAATCTGCAGTGTCCCTTCAATGTTTGACAGGCTGCTGGCTCCCTTTGGTATAAGAATGGAAATATGTTTCATACTGTATTTTTAGAAGGCGGTGACATACCCGGCCCTGTCAGCAAGCATTTTGTATGCCAAATATAGAGAGAAAGAATGTCGGAGTCAACACCTGCAATTGCCGCATTTCCACCCCGGCCAAACCAGCGGGAGTATGTACGTTTGTAATACAACAGCGTAGCATGGAGCGATATCACTTAAGCAGGGACGTGAAGGTGTTCTGTATACAGGCAACCAGTTTTCCGGATGGTATCCGTGCAGCATTTCTCCGTCTCCGCTCTGTGGTGGAAGATATGATGGACCGGGATTTTTTCGGCATCATTTATAAAACCAGTACCGGGCAGATCATATACAAGGCAGCCGTGACGGCAAGGCCGGGAGAAAGTGTAAGAGAAGGGTGCGAATATTTTATTTTACCCAGCGGTGAATACCTTGCCGAATGGCTGGGCAACTGGGCAGAAAATGAAGAGGAGATAAATAAAATATTTTCACTGCTGGCAGCCGATCCCCGCATCGATCATTTTTTCCCCTGCATAGAATGGTATGAAAACAGGAAGGACATGCTGTGCATGGTAAAAGTGAAGCCGGCAGGGCAAAGCTTATTTTCAATTGATGAGCAAACCGGCCTGATAAAAAACTAAATCCGGATGTGGTGCGCTATTAAAATTAATCTTAAATCCTTTGTATACTTATTAAGGCTGCTTTGCATTCTAATTTTTGGCAATCATTTTCAACAATGAAAGACAGCAAAACCCACTTAAAACACCAACTATATTTAACAGGTCAATCCATCAGATTCTTATTTTTAAACATAAAATAAAATATTATGCCTGCAATCAATCCTTATCTCAATTTTCCCGGTACTACGGAAGAGGCTTTTAATCTTTATAAAAGCGTTTTTGGCGGAGAGTTCATTGCTGTTATGCGCTTTAAAGATGTACCTGGCATTGGCGACATCCGCCCTGAAGACCAGGACAAAATCATGCATATTGCTTTGCCCATTGGCAATAACATCATTATGGCCACAGACGCACTGGAGTCAATGGGGCAGCACCTGCAAAAAGGCAATAACCAGCATATCTGTATATCTGCTGACAGCCGTGAGCAGGCTGATCAGTTTTTCAATGCCCTTGCAGAAGGCGGAAAGGTGGAAATGCCGATGGAAGATATGTTCTGGGGCGACTACTTCGGATCGTTGCAGGACAGGTACGGCATCAACTGGATACTGAGCTATGAAAACAAAAAATCGTAGCCGGTTATGATTTGTGCTGCTGCAAGGCGGTTTGTTCAGCAGTGCTGAACAAACCGCCTTTATTTTTTCTCATTGCCGGTTACTGCAAATATTTTTTCATTTACTTCCCGTATCTCATCGGCACTGATGGTATGGCCCATGCCCGGGTATATTTTCACATGCACATCCGCCCCCATTTTTTCCAGTATGGCGGCCGTGGCCATCACCCGCTCTGCAGGCACATGCGGATCAGGATCGGCACTGCCAATAAAAACGGGCATGCCACCAAACCGTCCCTGGTAGCCGGCCCTGTCAATATGCGCACCTATCAGCCCTCCTGTAAATGCTGCCACGCCACCATAGCGGGCCGCCTGCCTCGCTATAAACTCCAGCGTAAGGCAGGCCCCTTGTGAAAAACCGGCAAAGAAAATATTTTCATTGGGAATGCCGGCAGCCTTTATTTCTTCCAACACTTCTTCCATCACCCGGATAGCTGAAGAAAGCGCCGGCTCATTTTGTGCCACAGGCGCCATAAATGAATAGGGATACCAGGTATTACCTGTTGCCTGCGGGGCTATACAGGCAAATCCGGGGATATGGAAGTGCCCGGCCAGTGTCAGTATATCCTGCGCAGAGCCTCCTCTTCCATGCACCAGCACCAGCGCATACGATGCGTCGCTTAGTGCTGTGCCGCCAACCACACGGTTTTTTTCATGTACCATCGCTTGCTTCCTCTTTCTTGTTTATTATATGCCTGCCCGTTTCTGCTACTGATTGCTAAGCAGCCGGAAAGGTTTTCATGCTCACTTGTTACGGAATGATAACGGGTAATGCCGCGGCAATTTTCTGGCGTGCCGGTTCATACTGAGGGGGCAGTTTCAGGCCCGTACCCAATTCGGTCAGCGGCTCGTCCACATCAAATCCCGGGGTGTCTGTTGCTATTTCAAAAAGTACGCCGCCGGGCTCGCGGAAGTACAGGGAGAAGAAATAATTCCGGTCTATTTGCGGGGTAATGCCCAATCCTTTTGAAATAATTTTTTCCCTGAACTGCATCAGCATTTCATTATCAGTCACCCTGAAAGCAACGTGATGATTAGTGCCACCGGCCACAATGCCATGCGGTGATTCCGGATCTTCCACCAGGTCTATGATAGCTGCATTATCTGCTGCATCTGTCACAAACCGGTGCACATTGTTTTCCTGCTTTACAAACCGGTACTCAAAAATATCAGTCAGTATCTCTGCAGTAGGTTTTATATGATCTAAAGTGAGGGTGACACCATGAAACCCTCTTAATGCTGCATTACTATCTATTCCGGGAGTTGTCCAGGGTATGCGGTTATCCTGATCATTTTCCACAAGATTGATCAGCAATCCATCCGGATCTTCAAAGCTGATATAAGGCTGGCTAAACTTTTCCATGATACCCGGCTCCTGTTTTACGCCTCCCTCTTTCAGCCTTTCCATCCAGAAGGCAAGGCTGCCGGCCGGTACAGAATAATCAATATGCGTAGCCATTCCCGTGCCGGCACGTCCCCGCTTTATATGCTGCCAGGGGAAAAAGGTAAGTATAGTGCCGGGCTCTCCTTTTTCATTGCCAAAGTAAAAATGGTAGGTACCCGGATCGTCAAAATTGACCGTTTTCTTTACCAGGCGCAGGCCAAGGGTTTTCGTATAAAAATCATAATTGCGCTGGGCATTGCCGGCAATGGCCGTGATATGGTGAATCCCCTTTATCCTGTTGCTCATAAATGAAAGTTATGATTGATCAACAAATAATTACTGCCGGAGTTCAAAGTGATCCTGAACAGGGAAGGTAAGCAAAGCCTGCCGGCTGTCATGACAACCCTGTATTTTTTTGATAATGAAGGGGAAGTATAAAACAAAGGCCCCATCAAAAGATGCGGCCCTTGCAGACGAACGTCTTTGCTCAGAGTAATCCGGAATGGAAACCATTCCTGCTCACGGCGATCACAGGTATAGGATCAAATAAGGTTAAACAAAGGTGGATTAAAACGGGCGTCTCTGAGGATGATGGACTTTGATGACACAAACATACAACGGGCCTGGTTGCCTGCATAAAAATCAACTGTTTATTGTTCACCTTTTAACATAAACTCGTAATAAACCGATTCCGTACCAGCGTTTAATTACGAATTTTAAGAGGATACTCTCATCATTTTACGGTGAATATCTCCGATAAAATCGTATAGCGCCCCTGTAGCCGGATACCTCATCACTCAGTGCTTTCCGCACAGGCAGCCTGCTGCTTCCGCTTCGTCATGCCAGGAAAAGCTGCCAGCATTTTTATACATTTCCCAAGGGAACCTGGTGCGCACCTTGTTATAATTGCCTGTTTCATTCATCTGCTCCGCATCATACAGGCGGCCATTTACCATCGTGTAGCGGATGCTTTCGGTATGGCGTATATTTTCCAGCGGGTTTTTATCCAGTATTATCAGATCGGCCAGCCGGCCAGCCTGTAAAGAGCCGATATATTTATCCAGGCCCAGGCTTTTGGCCGGGTTGATGGTAGCAGTGCGGAGCGCTTCCAGCGGTGTCATCCCTCCCTGCTCCATCATCCATATTTCCCAGTGGGCACCTATGCCCTGTATTTGACCGTGGGCGCCCATGTTAATGGTCACACCGGCATCATTGAGCTTTTTAATACTTTTTGAAGTGAGCATATGCCCGTTAATATATTCTTCTTCCGGCAGCATGGTGCGGTGGCGGCTGCGGGTATCAATCACGTCGCGGGGAGTAAAGCGCAGCAGCCGCTCTTTTTCCCATACATTGGTATGCTGGTACCAGTAATACTCACCGCTAACAGAGCCATAGTTTACTATCAGTGTGGGAGTATACGCCGTCTGTGCATGTTTCCATAGCTGTATTACATCATCGTGCAATACAGCAACAGGCAGGTTATGCTCAATAGTAGTATGCCCGTCCAGTATCATGCTGATATTGTGATAAAAAAAGGAGCCGCCTTCCGGCACTACCTCCATGTTCAGCTCCCGCGCCGCCTGTATTACCTGCTGGCGCTGCTCCCGGCGGGGCTGGTTATAGCTTTTTACAGAAAAAGCTCCCAGCGCTTTCGTGCGGCGAAGGGCGCTGCGTGCATCATCTATGGAATTGATCACTGCTTTAAAATCACCATCGGCGCCATATAATATCGTTCCTGTAGAAAAAACACGGGGGCCGGTAATCGCCCCGGCTTTTACCAGCTCGCTGTTGGCGAAAACCCATTCGCTGTTGGCCGAGGGATCGTGCATGGTAGTGACCCCATACGCCAGGTTGGTATAGTAAGGCCAGTGCTTTTGCGGTGTGATGCCATTGCGAAAATGGCCACCGTGCGCATGTGCATCTATAAAGCCGGGCATAATGGTCTTGCCACTGCAGTCAATTACCTTAGCCCCGGCAGGGATTTTCACTTCTCCTGTTTTACCTGTCGCTTTGATCCTGTTTCCTTCTACCAGCAGGGTACCGTTTTCAATCACTTCATCTCCATTCATGGTAATGATGCGTGCGCCGGTAAACGCAATCACTCCCTCCGGCCGGTCTGCCTTTATCACCAGCCCTGCTTCAATGCCGCTCTCCGGCAGCTTAAACAGGGAATCAGGTTTGTTGGCAATAAATTCAAAACGATCAGCCAGGCTGATAGTATAATACTGGCTGCCGAGTGTATAGTAAAGCTTTGCAGCATCCCTGCTCCAGTGCAGGTTGAAGCCCGCATCGCGGCTGATCACTTTTACCGGGGAATCACCGGTACTGCCGCTGAT
>DAOLFO010000134.1:0-8203 GCA_035326305.1 Chitinophagaceae bacterium | reverse complement strand
GTTTATTATTCAGCACCTGGCGGGATGTGGATGGTGTGTTTTTGAGTTATTGTATAGCGGGGATGAACGGCGGGCGACACAGGCCCACCCACAAACCCATCTGACACCCGCCTGGGAACCTTAAAGAACACCCGGCGGCGAAGCAAGTATGCGAAGTTTCCAAACTTCGAATAGCGGGGCATTTCATGTTGTGCGAAGTGGTGTCATCTCATTCTAATCTCAACAACACGGTCTGGCTCCCGATAGTTGCCCATTTTTATGAATTTCTCACAAGAGCCATAGGCGCCTCTCGTATCAGCTAGCGTAACAGTATAGTTAAGCTTTTCTATCAATTTACCATCATAGAAAAATAAGGCTAGAAATTCGTCAGCTGTCGACCCAGTTCTGCAATAGTGCCACTCCTCAACATCTCGTTTAAAGTCACTTTTTGCAGGTGCACCCATGATTTCTTCGACTTCGCTTTTTGTCATACCAGGATTTAATCTGTGTGATATACTTAATTTTTGCTGTACACCACACGAGTATATCAGCACTAATACAAAAATGCTTACAATAAATTTCATCGTATCAGTTAACTTAATAATTAAAGTTAGGTACTATGCATTTCGCACAACGAACAGGGCTTGCTGCTGTGCTGGAATTTATAACGTCCAGCCCGGAACTGCAGCCCAATTAAAAATATAAAGTTGAAGTTAAGAACAAAAGCTCAATAGAATTACGTCTGACCGAACCGCTGCTGATAGCGAACAAAAAGATGAGGATTTATTCGTCTGCCAGCATAGCAGCAAACTCCCTGTTGTACGCTGCTTTTCGTCACGTCAATGTTGGAACTGATTCTTTTTTGGCGAACTCATTTACATTAATAAAATTGTTTTCGATGTGGTAAGCAAATTTATCTGATAGCTTAAAAAAACTTCTCAAAAAATAGTTATCGTTATAGCCAATTATCTTATTGAATATTTCAAAGGGAATATGGCATAATATAGGCTCGGTCAAAATAAATATTAATGGCCATGTAAATTTTGCGTAATGTACACTCTCAAATGAACCCCAAAGAGATTCAGCTAATTTATTGCTTTCAAATTTGTCAAGTATGATGCAGTAACTTACTATGAACTTATTGTGATAGAAAAATAATATGTCGCCCTTTTTTGCTTTATCCCACCTTGTTCTTTTGTCTCCTTTTATTCCCCACAACCTAATTCTATCGGTAACTGTCTTATGCTTTAAGATTGATGGTTCAAGGTCACCAGCAATAGACAAATTAATGCCTTTGATAACAGTTTTATTATAATTATCGAAAGATTCAATCGAAGAAACAGGAGTTGCAAAATAGTTCATAAACGACAAACGCAATTTAAAAAAGGGTGGGAGTAGTAATTTTTATTCTATTTGCCTTGCTAATACTCTTTCCATATTTTTTTTCAACTTCCTTCCAAAAATCTTCTATTGCATTTTCGTGATGTTTCAGAAACCAGTTAATGTGATTCTTCAGATATTCGTTCCTTACATTTTCGTCGTTTAAATCATTAGGAATACGTTCCATTCTTGGGTCAATACTATCAAAACCGTAGAATGGTTTATCAAGTCTTTCTCTGGTTTGTTTTACAAATTCCCCGTTTATTTCAAAAGCAATACAGTCTCGATTTAATTGCTGACTTACTCTCAATGTTGTCCCACTACCGGAAAAGGGGTCGAGTACTAAGTCCCCTTCCTTTGAACTTGCAAGAATCATTCGCTCAATCAGTCCTTCTGGTTTTTGTGTAGGGTGATTCTGCCTATTCTCGTTACAATAGTGTACATGAGAGAATTCCCAAACGTCTCCAGGATTAGCACCTCTCATATTATTTATAGAACGGTAATATTTTTGGGGGATTCTTATTTCATCAAGATTGAAAAAGAAATTGTCTGATTTGGTAAACAATAAAATGTCGTCATGTCTTGGTGAAAATCCTTTTTTCTTACCTATGCCTTGAGTATAATGCCAGCAAATCCAGTTATTGAAAAGCAACTTTTGTTCCTTCTCAAGAATTTGATATAGGTAGGATATAAATCTAAAACCCATAAAAACATAAATACTTCCAGTCGGCTTTAGTATCCTTTTTGCTTCGGATGTCCACTGTTTTGTAAATTCTATATAATCTGAAAACTCTTTAGTATCTGAATCATTGCCATAATCTTTCCCCAAATTATACGGCGGGTCTGCTATAATTAAATCAATGCTGTTAGCAGAAAGTTTTTTCATTTCTGTAATGCTGTCGCCACAAATAATTTCAATTCTGTTTTTATTCATCTTATTTTATCCATTGATATTTTTTAGCAAGAGCTATCCAATCATCGAAAGACCTTTTTGATGAAGCTAAATACTTCTGGTCTAGTAGCTGGCAAAATTCCCACACGGTTCGTTTTTCAATAGTAACATAATGTATATCCCTTATTTGTATTTGACCAGTTCCTAATGCCGGATTGTAACTAATGTCAGGGAATGAAAGATATTTGATGTCGTAAGCATTGTAGTCAACCACTTCCATTATACCATCCATTAGTCCTGAATCGTCATTTCTTTTGGAATACACTCTATGTTTCAGAGATAAAATTACAAAAATATAATCAGGGTCTTCAACATATGCGGTTCTTATTCTTGCGAAGGATGTTATGTTAGGGGACTTCCCGCTTGATTCTATGTCTTCTGCTGTTGCCTTCACATCAACTTCCGCCGTTACTCCCATTTCAGCAGCCCGTTTCATTTTAAACTGAAGAATAATGTCTGCTTTGTATAACCTTTCTCTGGCTTCCACATTAATAAGCTGATACTTGTTATTATTGTCTGCTTGGATGTTTGAAAAAACCTCAAACGCCCATGCTTCAACAAATGGGCCTGCAACTTTATTGATGTTTTCCATCGGCAACCCCAATTTCAGGTTGGTGTTAATAACTATTTTGTTTTCGCCATTTTCTATTGCTGTCTTAATAATGTCCTCAATGGCGTCAATTACAAAATCTGAACACTCTGGGTAATCTTTACTTTCAGTCGGAATTTTGAAGTTTTGTTGCTGGTAACTCATCGTTTTTTTGTAAATATAGGGTGTTTCATAAAGTAGCGTACAACTCATAAATATACGTATCTCCCCTATTCCTTAATATCTATTCCACTCATCCTCAATCACGTTATCCGTTTATAAACGACTATAAACGATTACACACGGATACACAGTAAAGCTTACGAAGCATGGTAGCAAGGGTTTAATGGTTAAAAAAATACCTGCTGGCTATAGGCGGGCCGGGCAGGTAGTATAAAGTTGTACATATTTTTTTGTATGCACAAGCGGGGAATGCTTTTTCTTCTTTACTTTTTTGGGTACCCAAAAAGTAAGAGAAAAGGGCACCGAAATCAGTATACAGCACGGATTGAATTTACGAAGTGAGATTTAAGATGTACGATTTAGGGGAGATGAACCAGGGCGGTGGATGATTTTATTTTTATTGTTTGAACGGGCTTTCTGCTTGCTGGTGTTCTGGCCACGCTGCCAATTCAGCACGCAACACAACAAGAGTGGTGTAAAGTTATTGCTTGACTTAACGGGTCTGTTGGTAAAGTCATTACTTGACTGTTGCAGCAGGGTCTGCTATGTGAATCAGATCCACGGCTCAGCAGGTAGCTGGCGTGAGGCTGGCCTGAATAACAAAAAAGGCTCCCGGACTCCGGATTTGCCATTTTCCGGCTCATCCTGCGGTACAATGAACATGGTTGTTGCATTTCCCCGGCAAAGGACAGCATAACCGGGAAAGTTGATTTGCGAAGCAAATCCCGGGACAGTTGTATAAAAATCAACTGTTTGATCCGGGCTTTTGGCGCTCATACAGGGCCGGGGCTCTGCCATAGTATGGGGATACGGTTCTTAACAATGCACTAAATCCTTGTCCGGGGCGGGTTACAGCGGTATTAAATCTTTGTTTTCCTTGTCTGCCCCGCTTTATTGGCGTACCTTTGCGGCCCTGAAAAGTTTACAGGCGGGCTGAAATGTATAGTGCCCTGCCGGTTTTTCAGCTTTATCAACCTTTCAACTTAAACATGAACATCCGCAACATCGCCATCATAGCCCACGTTGACCACGGTAAAACCACATTGGTTGACAAGATATTACATGCCACCAAAGTATTCCGCGACAACCAGGAGACCGGCGAACTGATTATGGACAGCAACGACCTGGAAAGGGAAAGGGGCATTACCATTTTCAGCAAAAACGCAGCGGTAACGTATAAGGATACCAAGATTAATGTGATTGACACCCCCGGCCACGCCGATTTTGGCGGTGAGGTGGAGCGGGTGCTCAAAATGGCCGACGGTGTGATACTGCTGGTAGATGCCTTTGAGGGGCCCATGCCGCAAACCCGCTTTGTGCTCCAGAAAGCGCTGCAGCTCAACCTGAAGCCAATAGTTGTTATTAACAAAGTAGATAAACCCAACTGCCGCCCGGATGAAGTGCATGATGCGGTATTTGAACTGTTCTTCAACCTGGATGCTACCGAAGAGCAACTGGATTTCCCCACTTACTATGGTTCGGGAAAAAATGGCTGGTTTAATGACTCGCTGGAACAAATAGATAATATCAACCCGCTACTGGATGGTATTCTAAAACATGTACCGCCTCCCCGGGTAAATGAAGGACCGCTGCAGATGCAAATAACTTCGCTGGATTATTCTTCTTTCCTCGGGCGTATTGCTATCGGAAAAGTAAGCCGCGGCTCTATCAAAGAAGGCCAGCAGATTGCTTTGATGCAGCCAGGTACCGGTACCAGGAAAATGAAAGTAAAAGAGCTGTATGTGTTTGAAGGAATGGGTAAAAAGAAAGCCGCAGAAGTAATAGCCGGCGATCTTTGTGCAGTAGTGGGTATTGAGGATTTTAATATTGGCGATACCATCGCTGACGTGGACAATTCCGAAGCGCTGCCGGTAATCAGTGTGGATGAGCCAACGATGAATATGCTGTTTTCTGTGAATAATTCTCCTTTCTTTGGTAAGGATGGAAAATTTGTAACCAGCCGGCACCTGCGTGACCGCCTGATGAAGGAAACAGAAAAGAACCTGGCGCTGAAAGTAGTGGATAGTGAAGACGGGGACAGCCTGCTGGTATATGGTCGTGGTATCCTGCACCTCGGTGTATTAATAGAAACGATGCGGCGGGAAGGATATGAGCTGACAGTAGGGCAGCCGCAGGTAATTGTAAAAGAAATAGACGGGGTGAAATGTGAGCCTTATGAAGTACTGGTGGTGGATGTGCCGGAAGAATTTGCCAGTAAAGTAATTGACCTTGTAAGCCGCCGTAAGGGTGAAATGCTGGTGATGGAAACAAAAGGCACTATGCAGCACCTGGAGTTTGATATTCCTTCCAGGGGATTAATTGGCCTGCGTACACAAATGCTGACAGCTACCACCGGAGAAGCCGTAATGGCGCACCGCTTCAGCGAATACAAGCCATGGAAGGGCCCTATTCCGGGAAGAAACAACGGTGTGCTGCTCTCTAAAAATACAGAGAAAACAACCGGGTACTCTATTGATAAGCTGCAGGACAGGGGTAAGTTTTTTGTGGATCCGGGAGAAGAGGTATATGCGGGCCAGATCATAGCAGAGAACATTAAACCGGGTGACCTGGTGGTAAATGCTACAGAAGGGAAGAAGCTCACTAACCACCGTGCCAGTGGCAGCGATGATGCTACCCGTATAGCACCCAAAACGCTGATGACGCTGGAAGAGTGTATGGAATATATTCAGCAGGATGAGTGTATTGAGGTAACGCCCAACTTCATCCGTATGCGCAAAGTGGTGCTGAACGAAGAGGAGAGAAAGAAAGTGCAAAAGCGGATGGAAGCGGATGCGGTGTGATGCTGTTTAAAAACTATTAATTGATAAAGGGGCGGAATTAATCCGCCCCTTTTTTTACCATTTACTCAAATATTCCTGCCAATTGCTCAGTAAAAAGACATACCTGCCCGGTTTGCTGTAGATTTCGGAAAGCCTGCAGGGGCTGTGCTTTTAATAATGTAAATTAGGTGTTAACTAAAACGATGACCTGCTGCCGCTTTATACTGGTAATGCTGCTCCTTTGCTTTGGCAGGCCGGGCCTGGCCCAGTTGCCGGACTATCACCTGCAGGTGTTTGATTACTCCTCAGGCATCCGCCCGGGAAATATCATTGCCGTAACGAAGGATGACAAAGGTTTTTTGTGGGTGCTGTACCCGCGCAGCGTGCAGCGCTTTGACGGGCGCCGGGCAGTCTCTTTTAAAATAACCGGCGATATGAGCAACCTCTACTGCGACGAAAACGGTGTGGTATGGGCAGGCGCATCACGCAAGGTATACCGCTTTGATGACGGGCTGCAGGATTTCAGGGAAGTGCCGCTTGCCGGTAATGATACATCAGCGTATACCGGGCCTGTTTTCAGCATACCGGGCAAAAAAACATGGGTCATAACTTCGACAGGATTTTTTGAATACAATACCACCGCAGATCGCTTTGACCGGGTGCTGAAGGAGCTTCCTGTAGTATCCCGGTATTATACCCGGGCATTTGGCAATAGCGGCGCCACACTTTTTTTCGGCAGCAATAATCTGCTGTACAGGTATCATATCGAAACCAGGAAGCTGGACAGCCTGCCGGAGCGCAACCTGCGCCGCATCTTTGCTGTAAATGCAGACAGCATTCTCATTAATACCTGGGATTTGTCTTCGTACTGGTATAATTTTTCTTCCGGCAAAATTTCTGAAGCCCGGCCGCCGGCTGCCATCCGGAAACAAAGCAGCAACAATGCATTTGCTGTAAGGGGCCTGGTGCAGACAGGCCCTGAAAAATTCCTGATACCTTCTTCCGAAGGGATTTATGAATATAATAATGCCAGCAGGCAATACCGGCTGCTGAAGCTGTACCATAATGGCAACCCGGTGGTGACAGGCGACTTTGCCAACAATATCTACAAGGACAAGGACGGGTATGTATGGCTGACCACGGTGGATGGTGTGGCCCGCTTTTCGCTGGATGCACAATCTTTCGGGCTGCTGCGCATCCGGCAACTGAAGCATGAGCTGCCTGTGGGGGTGGATAATATCCGCAACATAACAGAGGATGATAGTGGAACGCTGTGGCTGGCAACCGGCAATGGCTTTGCCGGGTGGGACAGGAACAGCAACAGGTGGGACATCATTTTGCCCGCAGAGGGCCGGAAAGACAGGCTGGCATTTCCATCTGTCAGGGGCATTACCTGGGATGGCCGCTATCTTATCCTGGGCCCGTCTGATCTTGGTATGTGGCTGTTTGACCCGGCCACAAAAAAATTCAGGCGGCCTGCGTATGCATCACCGGCGGTGCAGCAAAAAAGCGAAAGCGATTTTATTGATGCCATCACCAGCCTGCGCAACGGCACCCACCTGGTAATGGGCAGGGATGCCCTGTATGTATTAAGCAGCAAAGATTATACGCTCCGGCTGGTGGATATCCCGGCCGGCAGTGAAAATACCAATTTCGCCTACCAGGGGCCTGATGGTATGGTGTGGCTGACCACGCAGCAGGGGCTTCATTTGCTGGACTCCGCCCTGCATCCCGTAGAGAAGGTTTCTTTGCCTTCCGTAAGGCCTTTTATCAGTGCCGGCTTTATGCTGCCTGATGGCCGCCTGTTGTTTTCGATGGAGGACCAGCTCTTCACTGCACAATACGATGGCCATAAAACAAAGATTGAAAAATTTACTAACCTCTTTGACGGCATATTTGTTACCTCCATCTACCGGGATGACAGCGGCATTATCTGGGCCACTTCTGAAAACGGCATTTACCGTTTTGATCCCGTAAGCTCCAAGCTGAATCTCTTTGATCATTCAGATAATGTGCAGGGCTTTGGCTTCAACAGCAATAGCTGGCACAAAAGCAGGGATGGTATTTTATTTATGGGTGGTGTAAACGGGCTGAACTATTTTGATCCTGCAAAATTTTCTGCTAAAGACGATTCGCTGCAGGTGTTTATTGAGCAGGTAAAAAGCGGCCATAATGATGCGTTTCGTTATCCTTTACACAAAAAAGCCACTATTCCCTATTCAGAACGGTCGCTGGAGGCGGAGTTTGTAGCCCCTTACTTTAATAACCCGGATAAAGTAAAATACCGCTCCCGCCTGGAGGGCCTGGATGGTGAATGGAAAGACCTGGGCAACAGCCACT
>DAOLFO010000133.1:0-8271 GCA_035326305.1 Chitinophagaceae bacterium | reverse complement strand
TTTGAGCCGGGACGCTTATCGCACGACTATGACTACCAGGACACCATTTACCCGCAGGTGAAAGCATGGGCCTATAAAGCCATTGAATTGCTGGAGAAACCAGATAATACTGATTACGGAACTAAAATTTCGGCTAACGACTATATCTATGCCGGCGACAAAGCCAAGTGGATAAAGTTTGCTTATGCTGTGATCGTTAAAAGCCTGGCTTCTTTAACCAACAAAACCGATTTCAAAACCAAATATGCCCAGGAGCTGATTGATGCTGCCGGCAAGTCTTTCCAGACATCGGCTGATGATGCTGTGGTGAAAATAGCAGGTGGCTCCCAGTCAGCACCATACTCAGCTTATAATAACTTCTGGGGTACCGCCAGGGCCAACCTGAGTTATGCGTATTTCCAGCATGAGTATGCTGTACAGGTTTTTACAGGTACAGTACCCAAGTATGATGAAAGCACCGGAGATAAATATCCAATTGCCGGCAGTTTGTTTGGCCCGTATGAAGTAGCGGAGAAGCAGATCATCGCAGATACCCTGGTAGATGTTGCGGGACACTTTGACCCCCGTGTGGCAGTAAAACTGTCTACTACCAGCAACCCTACTTATTTAAATATTGGCCATGTGGACAGTGTAAAGAAATACCGGTATTTTGGCGGCTCCTTTACCAGCACTGTAGGTCCCATAGGTACAGCCCCTTCTTATTTTGGAAGAAATGTAAGCTCTACTTTCACCGGGGCCACGCATGATGGCATTGGTAAGTGGATATACAGGGACAACGCACCTTATATTTTAACGACCGCTGCAGAAATTAAATTCTGCCTGGCAGAAGCCTACTGGAAAATGGACCAGGCTTCTCAGGCCTTTGAAGCATTTAAAGATGGTATAAAAGCCGATATGGAATTTACAGCCAGGTATATCAGCCCGGGTACTGTGGGTGCCGCAACAGGTGGAGATAAGATCACTGCTGCTGCCTTCAATACATTAGCAGGCGAGTACCAGGCCGGACCTTTTGTTAACGGCCTAAGTATGGCAGATTTCTCCCTTTCGCACATCATGATGCAGAAATGGGTGGCTTTATATCCCTGGGGAGCTGCAGAAGCATGGACCGATATGCGTAAATATCACTACGATATTGCTTATACCGGCGATTATCCCTCAAATGGCAATGGCTGGAGCCAGGCTATACTCGATCAGAAATGGGATAGTGATCCTAAAAAAGTGTACAAAGGACTATACCTGCTCCCTGCACAGGTGGGTAACAGGAAAGGCAGCTATAATGTACTGAACGAAGGAGCTCCCAGCTACCGGATCAGGCCACGCTACAACTCAGAGTATATGTGGAACCTGCCATCCCTGGAACAGTTAAAGCCTATTTCGGGAAATGCAGCCAATTATCAAACATCAATTCCCTGGTTTGCCTATCCGGGAGAAATACCTAAATAACTAATTAAACACATTAAGTATATGAAAAATATAATTAAGCTGTTATCGTTGTTTATTATACTTGTCACGCTGGGCACTTCTTGTGAAAAGCATGTGATCGAGTATGATTCATACAACCTGCCAAAGACTTCGGCGGAGTTTCAGCTCCACTATTTTGTACCCGTAACCACCGGGGCAGCAAATAACATTACAAAAGTGGAGATCAACAATAAGCTGTACACAAACAGTACCACTTCGCTTGTTCCTTACAATGCGCTCCCAAGCGGAGCGGTAGGCCGCTTTTTTACTGCGCCATCGGGCACCACCAATATCAAGCTGTACAGAGGCGCAAGTGCCGATCTGGTATATGACCAGAATTGTACATTAATGCCCGGTAAGCAAAACGTGTTTGTGTATGATTTTAACGAGCCGCCGGTTGTAATAGACAATGGTTATCCCTACGATAAAATATCTACAGAAGAGACGGGAGACTTTGCATGGGTTAAGTTTTATAATTTTCTTTTTGAAACTCCCGGAGTAAAAACTCCTTTAAAATTGCAATACCAGTATCAATACAATACTGATCCCGGTCCGGCAGCCACACATACCAACCTGATGAGCGACTGGATTAACCTGGGAGTACCGGTTTCTTTTGGTGAAGCGACAAACTGGATATTGGTTCCGGTGATCAAACATGCCGACCGCATGATTGCACAGGGTTCAGAGCGCATTGATTACCGTATCCGCATGATTGGGGCCAACGGTGAAGACCTGGGCCCGCTGCAAGTGCGAAATAGTGGCGGCAGCATGGTCAACTATTCAGACTGGTGGAATGCCACCATCGGCAGACGGGTGCATCATATCTTTGCAGGATACCGCGATGCTACACCGATATCGTCCGTGAGACAGTTCTTTGCGTTGTAAATAAGCATAACTACCAACTTTTATATAAGCAGGTAAAGGTTGATTATTTCAAAATAACCATCAGCAAACCCGCTGATGGTTATTTTTTACAGCACTTCGCGTTGGAAATGTACCCGTATAAAAAGCAGCAGTGTTCCTGTTGTTTTTCAGCCAGCATTCCTTCATATCAATATCAGGTAGTGTTTTCTTTGCAGTTGTAATACAGATAGCAGTGCCCCGGTTTCCCGGGGCACATTTATTTTATTGCCTGATATTATCCTTAGCCTGTTATGCAATTAAGCAGGATGAATGCCGGGATGGCTTTTTGCTCTCCGCAAAAACTTAGGATACGCTGCAGTTATTATTTCTTACCGCAAAGCACTTAATAGATTGCCGTTGTCTTTTAATAACACAATGCATTAATCTTAAGGTGCTGTACTATCGGTCATGTCTGGCTTTCGGGCAGGTGACTATTTGACCGTGGAAATACATAAAACCATACACCATATACAAGTATACCGGGGCTTCTTGTATGGTTCAAATAAAAAATAGCATATTTAAAAATTAAGGTACAACACCTTTAATCTTATCTATGCAAAGAACAGGTAAGCCAGCGCTATTGCCGTGATAATACCTGCCAGGTCAGCAAGCAGCATAGTACCTACCGCATACCTTGCATTTTTAATACCCACTGCGCCAAAGTACACAGCAATAATATAGAAAGTAGTATCAGCAGCGCCCCGGAATACCGAAGCAAGGTTGCCGGCAAATGAATCCGGCCCGTGCGTATTCAGCGTATCAATCATCATGGCGCGGGCGCCACTGCCGCTTAAAGGTTTCAGTATAGCAGTAGGCGTGGCATCCACTACCCTGGTATCTCCGCCAAATAAAATAAAGAGCTGCTTCAGGCCATCCAGCACAAAATCAAAGGCGCCGCTGTTGCGCAGCAGGCTGATAGCAACCAGCAGGCCCACCAGGTAAGGGATGATACGGACTGCCGTTTCAAATCCCCCCTTCGCTCCTTCTATAAATGCATCAAAAATATTAGTCTTCTTATAAATGGCGCCGGCGATGATAAGCAGAAAAATAAGCAGGATAATACCATTGCTGAGGCTGCTGGAAAATACCTGTACCCCTTTCGCATCCAGGCTTTTGATATAAAACACCAGCGCCGCAATAACCATGGTAATGCCCAGCACCCATAATAATATAACGGACTGGAACAGCCGGATACGCTGCTTAAACGCCACAATGCTCATAGCCGCAATAGTGGCAGCAAAAGTGGCAATCATGCAGGGAATAAAAATATTAGTGGGATTGGCTGAGCCCAGTGATACCCGGTCTGCAATAATCACAGTAGGGATAAGCGTAAGCCCCGAAGCGTGCAGGCAGAGAAACATCAGTTGCGGATTAGAAGCCCTTGTTTTGTCCGGGTTGATTTCCTGCAGGCTTTCCATTGCTTTAATGCCAAAGGGTGTGGCGGCATTATCCAGTCCCATCAGGTTGGCCGAAAAGTTCATCACCATATGTCCCATGGAAGGATGGTTTTTCGGTACATCAGGAAAAATACGGGAGAAAAATGGCCCGATAATCCGGGAAAGGAAACGTACACCACCGGCTTTTTCTGCAATGCTCATAAAGCCAATAAACAGCGCCATGATGCCAATCAGGCCGATACATAAGTTCACAGCATCTTTTGTTGTTTCAAAAATGCCGTTAGCCGCCTGCAGCCGGTAAGCCCGGTATGTACCATCTGCCGTGCGGTACACTTTTTCCTTGTCCCACCCTGCCGTTTTTTGCACAGCAAGCTGCTGATGCACCAGGGCGGGCAGTGACAGGGAGTCCACCTCCCGTACCGTTGTGGTATCATTGCTTTTGCCAGTCACCAACTGGCTGAAAATATGCTGCTGGCCCGGCTCAAACGCAAAGCGCCCGGCCGCCACCAGCAGGGCTATCAGTATAAATGCGGTCCATATCCTGCTTAGCGCCATGAAAACAATGTATTTAGAAGTGGTCAGAAAAGGTATTGAAGATAAGAGAGTTTTACGAAAGCCTTCCGCCCTTTTGCCAACATATATTTCACTTATCTTTGCGCCCCTGAAACGGCCCGGCTCTTACAAAAAAAGCCGGGCAGAATTACCAAACGATGAAGGGAGTGACACAACAGGCGGTGAGCAGGGCGCTGGTGCCGGTCCCTTTAAAAAGAAAAAGATAGTATGGCTTTACAAGCAGGAATTGTGGGATTGCCCAATGTAGGAAAATCAACCTTATTCAATGCCGTGAGCAATAGTGCCAGGGCGCAGGCCAGCAACTACCGCTTCTGCACCATTGACCCTAATGTGGGGCTGGTGGATGTACCGGACAAACGCCTGAATAAGCTGGCAGAGTTGGTGAACCCGAACCGCATTGTGCCCACGCAAATTGAAATAGTGGATATAGCCGGCCTGGTAAAAGGCGCCAGCCGCGGAGAAGGGCTGGGCAATAAATTCCTGGGCAATATCCGTGAAGTGGATGCTATCATCCATGTGATACGCTGCTTTGAAGATGAAAACATCCTGCGGGATGAAGGCGCTATCAACCCGGTGAGCGATAAAGAAATAATCGACACCGAACTGCAGCTCAAAGACCTGGAAAGCGTGGAAAAGAAAATACAACGGGTAGAGAAACTGGCCCGTACCGACGTAAAGATGAAAGCAGAGCTGGACATCCTGCAGCGCTGCAAGGCCCACCTGGAAAAAGGAAAGAGCATTCGTGAATTAGACCTTGAGAAAGAAGAAAAAGCTGCTATAGCCGACCTGTTCCTCCTTACTGACAAGCCCGTGCTGTATGTAGCCAATGTAGATGAAGCATCCATGCACACCGGCAACAAATATTCGGAAACGCTGAAAGCGGCGGTAAAGGATGAGCAGGCGGAAGTGATTATTATGAATAACACTATTGAAGCACAGATTGCAGAAATGGAAAACCCTGACGACCGCCAGTTGTTCATGGAAGAATACAATATGCAGGAGCCTGCTCTCGACAGGCTTATCCACTCTGCATACAAGCTGCTTAACCTCTACACTTACTTTACTGCCGGTGTGCAGGAAGTGCGTGCCTGGACCATCCAGCAGGGATGGAAGGCGCCGCAGGCTGCCGGTGTGATACATACAGATTTTGAAAAGGGTTTTATCAAAGCAGAGGTAACAGCATTTAATGATTTTGTACAATACGGTTCAGAAGCGGCCTGCCGCGAAGCAGGTAAGCTAAGAATAGAAGGAAAAGAATATGTGGTAAAAGACGGGGATGTGATGCACTTCCGGTTTAATGTATAGCGGCACAGAAAATTCCAAACAGCAAATAGTAAGAGACAAATAAGCGCCAGAAGTAAATTTTAAATTATAAAGAGGCGGTTAATTAGCCTGCGTAGCAGCACCACAGGCTATTATTTACTCCAGTAAATCTTTTATGGCTTCCCAAAACTGGTCAAGCGCAATTATCCGCGGCTTTAAGAAAGAAATAATTTGCGGCCAGCCGCTTTCCTCCATCACATTTACACCTTCCACCCTTGCTTCCACTATGACTGCAGCACTGCTGCCTGTATTGATGGCAGTTGCCGGCCAACACCACTCCGGCCCTGTATCATTGCTGAGCAGTTGCTTAAAATTATTTACCTGCTCAAAGTAATATTGACGGAGCGCTGCATCAGGATGCCGCAGCTCAAGGCGTATGGCAGCACAATCTCTTTCTGCTTCCATCCTGATATAAATATTCTTTTTACCTGTTTTATAATTCAGCCAGTTTATTGCCTGCCCGGATGCACCGGGAACCGGCTTCATATACTGGCCAAATAGTGTCCAGAATCTTTTCCGTATCTGCGATGCTTCCTGCCGGGTATACATACCGGCAAAATTAGTATGGTACATCTAATAACAATCCTGTCAGCGTTTAATCCGCACATTAAAAAATGCTGTTAAAACAATTACTTCACCAGGTGATTAATAGTATAAAGTGATAGTTATGTAAACCTGCATCTGTTAAAATCAGCACATAGGCAATGGCTGAAATCCAGGCGCTTGCCTTATCAAAAAGGGCGGTATTAACAAATGAAAAAGAGCTGGCACAGTTTTTCAATAAGAGTAGGTGTATAATCATATTTATTCAACTAAAAATTCATGTTATGAAAAGAAATCTACTCTTAATTGCCATCATTGCTTCAATTATAACTATTGCCTTTACGGCCTGCCAGACAAAAAGCGCTGCCACCGACCAGCCTCCCGCTATTCCTGCTGCAGATACCGCAGGGCTGGCTGCCTACCAGGAATGGAAAATGCAAAATGAAAGAAAAAGCATTGAGGAATATCAAAAGGCTGCAGCGCCTGCACCTGCCACTGTGCGCACCAGCGCTCCTAAAAAACAAAGCAGCTCACAACCGGTTGCGGCTGCACCTGAGCAGGCAAAAAAGAAAGGATGGAGCAAAGCCGCTAAAGGAGCTGTAATCGGTACCGCCACAGGTGCAACAGCCGGTGTGCTTATCAGCAAAAAGAATAAAGCCCTTGGCGGAGTAATCGGTGGCGTGGTTGGTGGTGGCTTAGGCTACATCATTGGCCGGGATATGGATAAAAGGGACGGCCGTGTAAAATAAGCGACAGCACTTTTCTCATAACTGAAGAAATCCTATACCTGTAAAGCTGCGGTTTGTTACCGCAGCTTTTTATTTATTTTTTTGTTAGCCGCTTTGTTTTTTGCGGCCGCCTCCCGCTCCTGCTGCCGCTGCTTCTCCACCCGGATATTGTGCCGGATTACATCCCAGTAATCCTTGCCATAACCTACAAATATTTCACTGCCGGCCGGTATATCTTTCTTTGATTCTATATACACTTTTCCGTTCCGCTCCACGTATGCAGCATTATTATTCAGGCCCTTTACTCTTTGCAGTCCGCTGGCATCATTTGCATAGCGCCCCAGCGCAGCCTTATGGCGGCTGGCATCAATCACATAGTTCCTGCTTACAAAATAGATATACCCGTTCTCACCATCATTATGCTTCACTTCCTTCCAGGTGGTCACCTTGCCTTTATACTCTACAATCAGCTGACCTTTTTCTATAAAAACCTTTGTAAATAGTCCTTTCCCCGCACCGGGCAGCAATGATTTTTTTACCACCAGCTTTTTCTCCAGTAATGCCATGTTCTTTTTTTATTAAAGAAGGGCAAAGGTAATGGTATAGCCTATTCATCTGTTTCCGCATTTAAAAAATACAGGCGGCCCTGCAAGCAGGGCCGCCTGCACCACCTTTACCTGCCCTTTTCTTCCCATGCGGCATACAGGATTTTTAATATCCCCTTCACCGCCGGGGCATTAGTATTATTTTCCAGCGCATACTCACTGTAGCTAATGGCCAGGTCGTAATAACCATTTTTCAGAAACCCTTCAGCAAGCCCTGCCAGTGTCAGCGGGGAAGCAGGATAAAGCTGCGCATTTACCTGGAATATTTTCAGGGCATTTTTATTATCACCCTGGCGCATCAGCAAATAGGCCAGGCTGTTCAGCTCATACTCCTGTGCTATCAATGGCCGGAGCATACCTGCCAGCCCCCTGGCGCTAATATTCTCCTGTTCCAGTTCTCTCTCCTGCAGCCACTCCTTAATCAGTGCAAAGCTTTTGTAGTTTGGTGTATATGGTTTTCCGGAAATGATTTGAAGTAAATCTTTCTCCAGCGACCATACAGGGTATTCATTAATCCGGCCGATTTCCTTTTCACCCCTGTAAACTATAAAAACAGGCACACGAAATATTCCTTTTCCGGCTTCCTCATGCCCGGGGCTTTGTTTATAAAGGGAGTCAGCGCCACCCAGGCTATAGATGACAATTTGCTCCGGCTTAAATCCTGCTGTATCTAACAGCTTAAAAAATCGCGGAACTTCTCTTTTACTGTCACCGCACCAGGTACCCAGCCATATCTCC
>DAOLFO010000477.1:0-1743 GCA_035326305.1 Chitinophagaceae bacterium | reverse complement strand
AGCCCACACTCATCGTGGAACTGGAGCACATGGGGCATAAAGGATACGGAGAGGCCCCGGCCATTACTTACTATGGCATTACGGTAGAAAAGATGATGGCTGATATAGCAGCTAAGAAAATGCTGATTGAAAAATTTGCCTTCACAGAGCCGGAGCGGTACTGGCATTACCTGCATCATTTGCTGCCGCAAAATCCTTTCCTGGTTTGTGCGCTTGATATTGCCGCCTGGGATTTGTACGGAAAGCTGGCCGGCCGCTCTTTGCAGGAGTTGTGGCAGGCAGACAGCAGCAAAGCTCCTTTGACGGATTACACCATCGGGATAGATACTATAGAAAAGATGGTGGCCAAGCTCAGGGAAAAGCCCTGGCCCATTTACAAAATAAAAGTAGGTACGGCAGATGATATCGGCATTGTAAAAGCACTGCGCCGGGAGACGGATGCCATATTGCGGGTGGATGCCAATGCAGGCTGGGATCTGGATACGGCGCTGACACTTATCCCCGCACTGGAAGAATTGGGCGTGGAAATGATAGAGCAGCCGCTGGCAAAAGATAACTGGGATGGAATGAAAGTACTTTTTGAAAAATCTTCCATACCACTGTATGCAGATGAATCGTGTGTGGCAGAGCAGGATGTGCAAAAATGCAAAGGACATTTTCATGGTATCAATATCAAGCTTACCAAGTGCAGCGGCATCACACCGGCGCGGCGCATGATTGAGGAGGCAAGGCGACTGGGCCTGGGAGTGATGCTGGGCTGTATGAACGAGTCCACCATAGGCTCTGCGGCGATAGCCCACTTGGCCCCGTTTGTGGATATGATAGATATGGACGGGCCATTATTGTTGCGGGAAGATGTGGCTGCGGGCATCAGCTATGAGCAGGGCCGCTTTACCGTGTCCGGCGATCCGGGTCTGGGCATCCGCTACACGGGCCTGTATGAAAAAAGTATGTGAATATTTAACCTGAAACTCACATAATTAATTCTTTCCCGGCTCGTTATTTTCCTGTACTGGTTTCCGGCCTTACTTTTGCTTTAACGTTACCTGCATTACAAACCGCATAGTTATGAAAAGAATCTGCCTGCTGGCACTATCCCTTTTTATCATATCCGCATTGACGGCGCAACGATTTCATATAGGGGTTTTTGGCGGACTGGCCGCTTACAACGGGGATTTGACCAGCAAGATATTTCCCAAAAAAGTTACTAATGGTGCCATTGGCATTACCGCCAACTATGAACTGACAGATAATATTATGCTGCGTGGCGGATACACCTATGCTGTTGTCGGGGGTGCAGACAGGTTTAGTACAAAGCCCGAGCTCATAGCCCGTAACCTCAGTTTTGAAACAGCCATTCATGAGTTCAGCGTACTGGGTGAGTATTACCTGCTGAACCTGTATGACAACCGCATCAGCCCTTATGGCTTTGCGGGGCTTGCCGTCTTTCGCTTTAACCCCTATGCCTACAATGGCACAGATGAAAAAATTTATCTTCAGCCCCTTTCCACAGAAGGGCAGGGTATACCGGGATATACTGCGAAACCATATAGCCTGACACAGGTGGCTGTTCCTTTCGGAGTAGGGGTAAAATTTGCTATCAGCGACAGGCTGCACCTGGGCCTAGAAGGAGGGCTACGCAAATTATTCACCGACTACCTGGATGATGTAAGCAAAAAATATGCTGATCCGGCTGACCTGCTGGCTGCCCGCGGACAATTATCCGTTGATATGTCATACCGC
>DAOLFO010000132.1:2619-8293 GCA_035326305.1 Chitinophagaceae bacterium | reverse complement strand
GATCTTCAGCACTAAAAATAAAGCCCCGCTGATAGCGGGGATGTGCGAAGACCCGAAAGCCCTCATACAACACAAAGCCAATAAAAGAGTGCAAAAAAACTGCCTGAAATATGGGCGATTACACAAATACTCAAAAAACAAAACGCTCAATCTTCCTTATTTTTGACCAGATACCATCTGGGATGAATAAAATCGTTTTTACAGAAGAGTTTTGCCAGCCGGAAAACCTGTACCCGTTCACACTTACCCGGCAGATACAGGATATACGGGTTGGCATCCTCACTATCCGCGAAAAATGGGAGCAATGGCTCCGGCTTCCTTCTTACGACAGGCAGGAGGATGACTACAAAGATCTTGACCGCTCTGTCAGCACGGCCCAATGTGCTGCTGATGGTGACTGCCTGATGGTGCATGGCAATGTGCTGCCGACAGCTTCGCTTATCAAAGCCGCCAGGCGGCTGAAGAACGGGGAGTTCCTTTCTGCTGACGGTACGGGTATCGTCTTCCGCTTCTCTGCCAAAGAGGTGAGCAGAGGGAATATCCGTGTGAAAAAGGCAATCGCTTATACAGAAGCCATAAAGACCATCCGTTATCCCTGGGATATTTTTCAGCTCAATGACTGGGCTATACGGGAGGATATGCTATTGCTGGCTAAAAAGAGAAAATCAAAAGCGCTGTCACGTACCAACAAAATGACCGGCGGTCATACCATCTTTATTGAGAAAGGAGCGAAAGTGGAGCACGCCATCTTAAATGCTTCTGCCGGGCCAATTTATATTGGTAAAAATGCGGAAGTAATGGAAGGTGCCATGATCCGCGGGCCCTTTGCGCTGGGTGAGGGCGGCTGTGTAAAGATGGGCGCCAAAATATACGGCGCCACTACTGCCGGTCCGTATTGTGTAATAGCGGGAGAAGTTAAAAACAGTGTGCTGTTTGGCTACAGCAATAAGGCGCACGACGGTTACCTTGGAGACTCCGTAGTAGGGGAGTGGTGCAATATGGGCGCCGGCACTACTAATTCCAATTTGAAAAATAATGCCGGCATCGTACGCATCTGGACACCGGGTGGTGAAAAGGAAGCCGGCCTGAAATGCGGCGTGCTGATGGGTGACTATTCCCGCACGGCGGTGAATACCTCCATCAATACCGGCACAGTGATAGGGGCAGGCTGCAATGTATTTGGCACGGGCCTTACACCTAAGCATATCCCTAATTTTTCCTGGGGCAGCGATGGTGTGGAGAAATACCGGCTGGACGAAGCGCTGCGGGATATAGACGGATGGAAAAAACTGAAAGGGCAATCGCTGTCTGCTGCCGATAAAAGCATACTGACTTATATTTACAATCATTTATAAAAAATTAAAAGCAACGCAAGCATGAGAAAGCAGATAGCTGCCGCCAACTGGAAAATGAATATGACCTTTCAGCAGGGAGAAAAATTACTGGATGATATACTGGAGGCCAAGATTGTACCCGCACCTCATCAGCAGGTGATCTTTGCGGTACCGTTTCCCTACCTTATCATGGCAAAAAGCGAAGTGGCAGAAGAGCTGAACTATGAGGTGGCTGCACAAAACTGTTATCATAAAGCTGCCGGCGCCTATACAGGTGAGGTATCGGCAGAAATGCTCCACTCCGTAGGTGTGCAGTATTGTTTAATCGGGCACAGTGAGCGCCGCGAATATTTTAGTGAAACCAACGAAGTGCTGGCAGCTAAAACGGATATATGCCTGGCGCAGGGAATCACACCTGTCTTTTGCTGCGGCGAACCTTTATCTGTCAGGGAAGCGGGCACTCAAAATGAATATGTGGCAAAACAACTGCGGGAGTCTCTTTTTCACCTGCCTGCGGATAAAATAACAGGTGTTGTTATTGCTTATGAGCCTATCTGGGCTATCGGCACCGGTAAAACAGCCAGTACGGAACAGGCGCAGGAAATGCACGCTTCCTTACGTGCCGTTATCAGCGGACAATATGGTGCAGATGTGGCATCTGCCGTATCTATCCTCTACGGCGGCAGTGTAAAAGCTGCCAATGCAAAAGAATTGTTTGCCTGCCCGGATGTGGATGGCGGACTGGTAGGGGGCGCCTCGCTGGTAGCCGCAGAGTTTACAGAAATAATCAGGGCGCTGAAGTAATCCCGGGCAGCTGTATTTATTTATCCGGTAGTATAGTAATGCCCGGAGGGAAAGTAAAACCGGCAGGAGCAAATACCATATTATAAGCCGTCTGGCCATACATTGCAGGGGCCAGACGGTTTCTTTTTTTAATCGTATAGGCTTTATATCCTGTACCCTGCAGCAGGTCATATATTTCTGTGGCATGGTGGTTGAAAAGAGCCAGCAGCTCATTCATTAGCTCCAGCAGCAGCACCGGCTGGTATTTTTCTATTGTATGCCGCATGCCCCGCAACACCTGCAGTTCGGCCCCTTCCGTATCTATCTTTATCAGCCGTATGGCAGGCTGGGGGTGGGTAGCTAACCATGTATCAAGCGGGGTAATGTCTGCCTGCAGCGTGACACCTGAAAAATTTTCCTGCGGCCTTAATCCCGACATACCGGTGTTATCATCACCGGCTACAAAAAAAGCAGCCTGGCCCTTTTGTTCACCGAGGGCGGCTGATTCAACAGTTACATTACCGAGCCGGTTTGTCACCAGTTGTGCTTCCAGCAAATGCCGCAGCCGGGGCACCGGTTCGAAAGCAATAACCCGGCCCTGCTGCTTTACAGCTGCTGCAGCAATAAGCGTGTAGTACCCTGTATTGGCGCCAATATCAATCATTACATCACCGGGCCGGAGCAGCGAACGGGCAAAATGCGAAGCCTCTTTTTCATATATCCCATGCCACAAAATCTGACGCTGTATATGTTCAGCCGGGCATACCTGCATCAGCAGGCCGTTGAAGATTTTTTTGGTAAACCTGGACTGATAGAGGCCGGTACGCTTCAGCAATGGCCATAAAAGAGAAGAGCCCCTGGCAGGAAAAGGGAAGCGGCGGGTATACGCATTAATGATTTGATATAGCAGCTTCAAATAAATTGTACTTTTGAAGTCAAACATACCTGATTTTCAGGAAAGCAGCCGTCCGTTTTATTTTATAATCAGAACATGCTGGTAAAAAATTCGGCTTACCGGGTAGCCAATGTTTTTATTGTTTTACTCACCACCATCGTACTCTCGCGGCTGGCAGGAGCGGCGGGCTATGGGCTGCTGGCACTCTTTACTGCCAACGTAGCTGTATTTAATTTATTTACCTCTTTTGGTACTGAGTCCGGCATGCTTTATCATAGCGCAGCCGGCAAAATGAGCCGGGTCAGGCTGCTCCGCCTGCTTCACCTGCTGGTGGTGCTGCAGCTGGCAATATTGCTTATGGCAGAATACATATATCAGTCTGTCTACGGGCATCACTGGCTACTGAACAGTGGGGGCAGCTATACATTGCTGCTGATACTATTTTACGTACTGAGCTTCTCCCTTTCGGAAAAATATGCGGCGCTGCTGAACGGCTCCGGCAGGTATACGCTTTTCAGCCGGTTGCAGCTGGGCACCAATCTTGTTACGTTTACCTGCTTCCTTATCCTGTACCTCTTTTTCCCGGAAAGACCCGTTCTTTTTTATGTTGCCTGCTATGTGGTGCTCGCTTTTATACAATCACTCATTTATATAACCGGCTATTATAGCAGCAACGCGAAATATAACAAGGAAGAAGGGCACACTAAGTACAAAGCATGGCGTTTTTTCTTTTCGTACTCACTGCTTACGTTTTTTACTAACGCCATACAGTTTGTTGCATACCGGATAGATCTCTGGTTTATTGAATACTATTATAGTGACAGGGAAATGCTGGGCTGGTACGGGCTGGCTGTAAGGCTGGTGCAGCTTTTTTGGGTGCTGCCGCTGGTGGTGGCCGGTATTCTTTACCCGCTTATTGCTGCAGCAAAAAAACAACCGGATACTGGCTATTTACTGTTTGTAATACGCAGCCTGTTTGCCTTCCAGCTGCTCGTGGCTGCCATCAGCTATGCTCTTGTGCCATGGGCCATCAGCTTTTTATTTGGAAAAGAGTTCGCTGCTTCAGCAGCTCCTTTCTGCTTATTGCTGCCCGGTGTGCTGCTGTTTGGCATAGCCACTATTCTCGCTGCTTATTTTTCCGGTACAGGCAGATTGGGGATTAACTTTTTTGCTTCACTGCTGTGTCTTCTCACCATTGTTGTTGCTGACCGGTTGCTTGTTCCGTCACTGGGCATGAGGGGCGCAGCCATTGCAGGCACTATCGGCTATACAGCCACCACTGTTTTTTTTCTGGTTGTTTTTTGCGTTACTCATAAAATAAAGCTGTCAGCAGTATTGCTGCTGCAGCCGGGAGATGCAGGAAGAATTAAAAGATCGGTTGTTCAATTATTTAAAAAGTAAATGCATGAAGTTATTGTGGATCGCAGGCTGGTATCCCAACTATACTGAACCGCATAGCGGCGATTTTGTAAAACGCCATGCAGAAGCTGCATCCCTTTTCTCAGGTATACAGGTCATTTTTGTAGCCAGGGATCCACAACTGTTGCCAGGAGCGGTACGCTTTAAGGAAAATATACAGGGAAGGCTTTGCGAATGGCTGATTACTTACAACACTCCCCGCTGGACGGGCAAGGTAGGCTCGCAGCTCACTTATGCCCGCATATTCAAAAAATATATCCGGCAATATATACATGAGCATGGAGTTCCTGATCTTGTTCACTTTTATATTGGCATGCGGACAAGTACGATAGCCGCATGGGTTAAAAAGAAATTAAAAATACCGGTAGTCTTTTCAGAGCAATGGACAGGGTTCCTGCCGGAGCCGGCAGACAACTTCAACCAGTTGCCTGCCTACCTGCAACGTACCTGGAGGCAAATGGCCAGGTATGCTGCAGGAGCGCATTGCGTGTCTGTATACCTGCAGCAAAAGCTGGAATTGGTGGCACAGCAACCGTTGCCGGCTGCCATTATCCCAAATGCAACAGACACTTCCTTTTTTCATTACCGGGATAAAACACTAAAAAAAAATCATTTTGTTCATGTGGCAGGGAGCGCTGCCGGGCATAAGAATACGGAAGACGTGCTGAAAGCCTTTGCTCTTTTGCTGCGGGAAAATGATGCCTGCCGGCTTGATATAGCAGGGCCTTATGACCAGCAGTTAAAAAACCTGGCACATGATTTAGGGCTGGTACAGAATATAACATGGCATGGCATTGTACTTCCCGCGCAACTAAGCCTGTTGTTTCAACAGGCAAAAGCCCTCATTATGTACTCCCGCTACGAAACATTTGGCTGCGTGGTGACAGAGGCACAGGCCTGCGGCACTATGGTGGTGGCAGCAGATATACCGGTGCTGCATGAAACAGTAATGGAAGGAGTGAATGGTTTTTTTGCGCCTCCGGAAAACCCGGTGGCATTAAAAGAGCTGCTGAAGAAAATTGCGAATGGTGATATCAGTATTAATAATGAGCAGGTAGCAAAATCCGCTGCCGCCAAATATAATTATGAAGCTGTGGGCAGGCAATTTGCGGAATGGTATGAATTAATCAGAAGCGAGAGGGGGTAAAGGTTGTTTTTAAGTACGGTGTATAATGTATGGTGCGGCGACTGATAATCGCTGGCTACCTGATGCCTGATTTAATTATTTCTGATTTGATGATTT
>DAOLFO010000132.1:0-2519 GCA_035326305.1 Chitinophagaceae bacterium | reverse complement strand
AATCGCTGGCTACCTGATGCCTGATTTAATTATTTCTGATTTGATGATTTGGGCGGGCCATTAGCTATTAGCTGCAAGCTGTCAGGCAGTTCGATTGACGATTCACGATTGCCCATTCACGTCCGTTCGCTATTTGGCATTTATCCCTATCAGCCTTTGTTCTCCATATATTTTTGCCGTTTGGCTGCCAGGTACCGGTCCAGCAGGAAGAGGCCCAGCACCACATTGATAAGCATGAGCGCATTTACAAAATTATTATTGAAGATGCGGCTGTAGTCAATGCTGCTGATATCCACAGGTATCTTGCTGTCACCGCCTGCTGTCCAGTTAATTTGCCCAAGTGCATAAATAAAGAAGCAAACAAGCATGGTGATAAAGAAGAAGGCAAGCCCGCGTATGATATTCTTATTAATATATGATTTAGTGGCAGGGGCTATATGCACACGGGCTATTTCATCCATTACATTTTTTGTAAACCGCATGGATGGCTCTTCCAGGCCGGCAGCGTTTACCAACTGGTGCACTTCCAGCAGCTCGCTGTATTTTTCTTTCCACTGCGCCTGTGAGACAATTAATTGCTCAATGACAGTTTTTTCTTCCGGTGAAGAAATGCCGTCAATATAATCCCACAAACGTTCTTCCATGGTATGTTCTTTCATGACACACTGTTTTTGGGTTAATTCAAATCTTTTATTTCCTGCGGAAAATAGCTTTCCATTTTTTCCTTCAGCCTCGCCCGGGCCCGGTGCAGCCTTACTTTGGCTGTATTGGCCTCAATGCCAAGTATAGTAGCTATTTCCTCCAGGGTTTGCTCATTTTTATAAAACAAAGTTATGATAGCCGCATCATCGGTACTGAGCAGGGCTATGGCCCTGTTGACCATTGTTATTCTTGACTTTTGCTCAATCACATTCGCCCCGGAATCAGTTCCCTGGTTGTCGGCTGCTTCAAATACTTTTTCATTATCCAGGGAGTATGTTTCCAGCTTTTTCTTCCGTAAAAATGTAATGCCGGTAGTGTTCACAATGCTGTACAGCCAGGTGCTGAACCGGGACTCCCCCCGGAAATCTGCCAGGTAACGGTAGGCTTTTACAAAGCTGTCCTGCGCCACTTCTTCCGCATCTTCCCGGTTCTTGGTCAGCCTCATGGCCAGCGTGAAGACATAGTTCTGATACCGGCTTACCAGCAGGGAATAAGCCTGTTGCTCACCGGCAAGCACTTTGCCAATGATCTGATTATCATTCAGTCCGGTAGACATACTATGCAGTGAGACTACTCCTGTTCAGCCCTGGTTACAGTACAAGGTACAATTATTTTGTACGCTGTTTTTGTGGGGGGCTGTAACCCATCAGCAATGACTGTAGTCCAAATTGACAGAAACCCGGAAAATGCCTGCAGGTTGTAACCGGCTATCAAAACAAGTAGTCAAAGACAGAAAATAATAATAAATTAACCATTCGCAGCAGCGATATAAAAACCTACAGTTATGAACGGACCTGAAGTACTGATACCCCTGACCATGTTTGCCGGCGGCTTTGCCACCGTCTTTGGTATCTATTATTTAAAAACCCGCCAGAACCTGGCTATGATAGAAAAAGGCATGAACCCTAAAGAGTTTGCCAACCGGCCGGCTCCTTACCGCAACCTGAAATGGGCGCTCCTACTCATAGGCGCCGGCGCCGGGTTGTTTCTTGCCTATCTGCTGGATAATTATGTCCTGCTTAATGTCACCAACCGGTTTGGGCATTATGATCATGACCGGAATATTCCTATCTATTTTGCCCTGATTGCTATTGGCGGTGGTGCGGGCCTCTTCGGCTCTTACAAAATGGAAAAGAAGTGGTGGGATGAAAATAAATCAGCAAGGGATTAAGCATTACATTCATACATAATTTTTTTTCAAAGCGGCCATGGCCGCTTTTTTATTTTGCTATGCCAGCATATCAAACTCCCAGGCAGTACGGTAGCTGCCCCTCTTTTCCACGTACGATAAAAAAGAATCATAAAAAGGATCAGCACCTATAGTGGCGCTGTCACCAATGACTACCAGCAACTCCTTTGCCCTGGTAATCGCTACATTCATTCGCCGGTAATCTTTTAAAAAGCCGATATTCCCCTCATCATTACTCCTTACCAGCGAGATAATAATATTTTCCTGTTCCTGCCCCTGGAAGCTGTCTATGGTGCTGATGCGCATACCAGCAGGCATTTTTTCCCTGGCGGCTGCCACCTGCCCTGCATAGGGAGAAATAAAAGCAGTAGTCTCAGGGGGGAGCGGGATACTGCTCACAAGTTGCTGCGCTATATATAGCTCCCCTTCATTTTGCAGGCTGGAACCATCAGCACCTGATTTTTCTGCATAGCCGGTACCGGCCGTGTCAATAAAAATAAGATGCGCCCCCGTATCCTGCAGGTGAGGTGCTGATAGCAGCAGGTTACCATAGAAATACCGGCTGCTAAATCCCGCTATGCTTTCCCTCATCCGGTATTGTGTATTCAGTAGTAATGCCGGCACGCCT
>DAOLFO010000476.1:0-1770 GCA_035326305.1 Chitinophagaceae bacterium | reverse complement strand
TACAGCACCTCTCTCAGCTTCCGCTCCAGCGCCGGGCCAGCCAGCTTTTCTGCTATCACTTTTCCCTGCGGGTCTATCAGCACATTAAAAGGAATACCGTCAATGCCATACATAGCCACTACCGGGCTGCTCCAGTATTGCAGGTCGCTGATATTCGTCCATTCCAGCTTATCGTCTTTGACAGCCTGCAGCCACTGATCTTTCTGGCCCGGGCGGTCAAGTGATACGCCAAGTATGGTAAAGTTTTTATCCTTGAACTGGTGATAGGCGTTTACTACATTAGGATTTTCGCGGCGGCAGGGCCCGCACCAGCTTGCCCAAAAATCAACCAGCACATATTTACCACGGAATGAGCTGAGCTTTACTTCATTTCCATTTGCATCCGGCATGCTGAAATCAGGCGCACTCTTTCCCACCCAGCTACCGGCTGCCATCTGGGCTGCCTGCTGATCAAGCTGCGTTTTAATAGCAGCAATACCACCATGATCCGGAAATTCTTTTGCCGCCTGTGAAATGATTGCTGTCAGCTCCTCATTGGATAAAGGTATTAATCCAAACCCTCCGCCATTAGCAGTAGACTGGTAATAACCCAGCTCAAACATGGTAAGCGAAGGGTTTTTGGCCTTGTTCAGCGCATCCAGCGTATATGTTTTAATAGACTCAGCCACGGTGCTGTGCTCTTGCTGCAATGTCATTAATACAGCATCTTCCGCCCTGCTTCTTTGCAGGCTGTCTCCTTTCTGCGCTATGGCATATATTTTCTGAAGGTCAGCAGTAAACCTGAACAGAAATTCTTTCATCCTTTCGCTGGCCGGGGAGCCTTTTAGTTCATATTTTTCGGCAAACTGGTTATTTTCCCTGCTAAGGGTAATATTAATATTAAGCGATGGCTCATCGTTAATAACAGATGCCACCGGGTATTGATTCTGATCCAGCCGAATATTGTAGATAACAGATTCCCCTGCTTTAGTTTGTAAAGTAAAGCTTCCGTCTTTGGCTATCAATGCAGAGTCTTCCAGTGTGGGCTGCATAGTGGCAGCCGGCACTTTTTCCAGGTACACCATACGGGCCGTATTATTTTCTATCTGCCCGTTGATGATAAAATATTTTCCTCCTGCTTTTTGCTGGCAGGAAGTAAAAAAGACGGCGGCTGTTATCACAAAAAATAATCGCTTCATGCTTGTTTGAGTTTTTAGCCGCAGGCGGCTGTATTGATAGTATCAGGATTTTAGTTTTTTCAGCAGCAGGGCATTGGTCACTTTGGGGTCTGCTTTTCCTTTCGACTGCTTCATTACTTCGCCAACAAATAAAGACAGCACTCCCTTTTTCCCTTTTTTATATTCCTTCACTTTATCCGCATATTTGGCCAGCACTGATTCTATCAGCGGCTCCAGTGAGGCGGCATCTGACTCCTGCACCAGGTTCAGCTCTCCGGCAGCAGCCAGGGCATCCTGCTGCGGGTGCTTCAGCAAATGAGCAAAGAGCCTGCCGGAAGCAGCGGAAAAGCTAAGCTGGCCACCATCCACCAATTGGACAATGCCGGCTATCTTTTCGGCAGAAACAGGGAAGTCGCCTATTTCCTTTTTTGTTTCATTCATCCAGGTGCGCACAGGCCCCAGCATCCAGTTGGCGGCTGATTTGACCAGCGCTATGTTGCCGCCGGCTTCCAGTGTACCGGCTATTTTTTCAAAATAATCCGCAAAATCCCTTTCTTCCGTTATCACCTCGGCATCATACGCAGGCAGCGACCAGTGGCCGGTATATCTTTCT
>DAOLFO010000131.1:0-8446 GCA_035326305.1 Chitinophagaceae bacterium | reverse complement strand
CTTGTCATGCCGGCGCAGGAGGCATCCCGGAGACTGGCATAGCGATTTACGAACTTCAATTTAGGATGTACAAATAGCGCACCAGCTATGGTCTGTTGACCGTTAGCTGTTGTCCAATCCCGATTCACGATTGCTGATGTAGTGATTGCTGATTTACTACGGCTAATAGCTTTTTAGTACTTATTTGTCTCTCGTGGTTTAATAATTGGCGCTTTATTTAGCAGAATTAATAGCTACTTTTGCCGCTGACCAAATTCATTTTCTATGCGATTACTTTTATCCCTGGCCACGCTTACACTGGGTATCACCTGCTTCACCAGTTGTAAATCGGGTGCGGATGCGCCGGCTGCTGTTTGCGATTCTGTATGTCTTAGTGACTCTGTCAAATTTGTAAAAGCAGAACATTCGCTGCAGCCATATGTCAGCCTGAGTGTAAAAGATTGTAAAGCTGATACCCTGTCATGGGGATATAAAGGATCAGGAGCCACCAGTTTGAGCTTCAGCAGCTTTATGGAAGGGAATATGCAGCTTAACCCGGCTGCTATTGGTTGTTATATCCGAGATACCAGCTATGCCTGGCTTTATTTCAACGACTGTGCCACCGGGCAGGGATTTATGGTAAAGCTGCCGTATAACAAAGGCCACTCTCTTTCCCGCATGACCAGCGCTATCACTTCATTCGATCCTAAATTTCATGTAGACGAATCGCTTGTCGCTTATTCCGACAGGGGCAACCTTTTTGCAGAAGAAAAAGCCACGGGCAAAAAAGCCACACTCACCTTCGGCAAGCGGCTGGAGATAGATTATGCGGCCATTCATGACTATATTGACTCCGTGCACATCACTCCCACCCGCATGTGGGCCAAAGTGAAAATAGATAATGAATGGAAAGAGCTGGAAAGGAATATTGAGCTCAAATAAGAATGGCGGTGCAGCAATAAGGGGAATATGTGGGAACCGTATAAAAAAGGATACAAGGCCTATCTGCAATTTGAAAAATCGCTATCTGATAATTCAGTAGAAGCTTACCTGCAGGATATTGAGAAGCTGACCCAGTTCCTGCAGGCATCTTCGCTGATGAAAGATCCGGCTGCCGTCACTCATGCCGATCTGCAGCAGTTTATCAAATGGGTGGCCGGCCTCGGTATGACAGCTTCTTCCCAGGCACGCATCCTTTCCGGTATCAAATCTTTTTTTAAATACTGCCTGCTAGAGCGTATTACTCCTGCTGACCCGTCTGTGCTGCTGGAAACCCCAAAACTGAAGCGGGCCCTGCCCGATGTGCTGAGTCCCGATGAGATAGAAGCCATCATTGCCGCCTGCGACCTGAGCAGGCCGGAAGGCGCCCGCAACAAAGCCATACTGGAAACGATGTACAGTTGCGGCCTGCGGGTTAGTGAGGTGGTTCATTTAAAAATTTCACAGCTCTATCTTGATGCCGGCTTTATCCGCGTCATAGGCAAAGGTGATAAAGAAAGACTGGTGCCCGTAGGGCGCAGCGCTGCAAAGCATATCAGCATTTACCGGAAAGAAATAAGAACACATCTTCAGCCACGGCCCGGGCATGAAGATGTGTTGTTTTTAAATAAGCGGGGCACTCTCCTGTCCCGTGTTATGATTTTTTTGGTAATAAAAGAGCTGGCGGCAAAAGCAGGTATAACGAAACACGTATCACCGCACACCTTCCGCCATTCTTTTGCCACTCATTTGGTAGAGGGCGGCGCCGATCTGCGTGCCGTACAGGAAATGCTGGGTCATGAGAGCATTACCACTACTGAAATATATACCCATCTCGACAGGGAGTTTCTGCGCAAAACACTGGAAAATTTTCACCCTGGCTTCAAGTAGCAGGACAGGTGTTCAGTCCCTTTTAATTATAATCTCACCCAGGGCAATGGCTTCCATGTCCATATTCAGCCTTATATCTGCTGGCTGATGATTCCTTTTGCCCAGCTTTATTTTTTTACTGCACTTTTCATAGCCTATTGCTTCTATGGTGATAGCTACCCTGCCCGGTGCATGCCTGATATCAATGGAATAAAAGCCCTCATCGTTAGCCGCGGTGGCAACACTGGTGCCTGCTATACGAATGACGGCGCCGGGCACCGGCTCGCCTGCTTTACTCATTACCCTGCCCGAAATGGTATACACGGGTGTGTGTACCACTTTCCCTTTTACAGCAGGCAGCGAATCCTGTGAGGGTGCAGGATACTGCTCCGTAGCAGGCAGTACCTTGCCTTGCGTTGCGGCATCACAGCCCAGCAGCAATGCAGGAAACAGCAATGCCGCTGCCCGGCGCCACCATGGCGGGCTTTGCTTGCCGGGAGCAGGTATCAGTGGCTGATTTAGCTGTAGCCGGCTGAACCGTCCGCAGACAGAGCCGGAGGAAGGTTTATTAAAAAAACGGAATAATGCTTCATCGCTCATACCTGTGAAGTCAATCACTTCTTTCTGACAGGCACCACAAAATTTCCCCTTTTCAGATGCAGTCATGCCATCCCAGCTTTCATGGCAGGGATCCTGTATCTGCAGCATCATTTTTTTAGACATAAGCATTGATTTTAAAAAAGAGGGGCTGGTAAAAACCCGCCCCGCATCATTGACCGGCTGTCAAATGATCTGAGGTAATACGGTTAAGTGGCAGCAGTTGTTACTTTTCGTATACACCTGCATATTCCTCTGCCTCCTTAGTTTTATTTTCTTTTGCCAGCAGGCTGGCGCTTTCCACCAGGCGGATAAACTCTGCCCGGTACCCTTCTTCATCAGCGCCACGGGCAGCTTTTGCCATATTGACCACGCTGGTATATGAGGCCTCATTTTTAAAGGCAGAGTTGCGCAGCAGCATGCCAAACTGGGCCACGGCGGCTGCAAACCTGAAGTTATCCGATGCTTTGTTAAGGGTGATATGCTGATCCCGCAGCGGGTGTACAATCAGCCTGCTGTTATCACCATCCGGTTTTTTATAACGGAATTTTACTGTCATTATCTCATCAGTCATGGCCGCTGGGCTTAAGCGCTCAGGTGCAGACTGGTATTTGAGCTTGTCCACTTCTTTCAGGTAGCCGCTCTTTACGCCCACCGGTATGATCTCATACAAGGCCGTCACCGTATGCCCGCTGCCCAGTTCACCGGCGTCTTTCTGATCGTCATTAAAATCTTCACTGGCCAGCATCCTGTTTTCATAGCCGATCAGGCGGTAGCCCTGTACTTTGGCAGGATTAAATTCAATTTGCAGCTTTACATCTTTCGCTATGGTAAACAGGGTGCCGCCAAATTCATTCACCAGCACTTTTTTGGCTTCGCTCATGCCATCAATGTAAGCATGATTGCCGTTGCCTTTATCAGCCAGCTTCTGCATTTTATTATCCTTGTAGTTGCCCATGCCATAGCCCAGCACCGTGAGGAACACACCGCTTTTCCTTTCCTGCTCTATCAGCCTTTCCATGGCATCATCGCTGCTCTCCCCTGTATTAAAATCGCCGTCTGTACAGAGGATAACACGGTTATTCCCTCCTTTTACCAGGAACTCACGGGCTGTTTTGTATGCCAGCCTGATGCCTGCCCCGCCTGCGGTGGAGCCGCCTGCCTGCAGGTTATCAATGGCATCTTTGATAGCCGTTTTATTATCGCCGGAAGTGGGCTTCAATACCAGCCCGGCAGCGCCGGCATACACCACTATGGCTACCCTGTCCTGTTCCCGCAACTGGTCTACCAGCATTTTCATGGATGCTTTTACCAGCGGCAGCTTATTGGGCGATTCCATTGAGCCGGAAACATCAATAAGAAAAACAAGGTTGGAAGCAGGCAGGTTTTCAACAGGTATTTTCTTTCCCTGCAGCCCTATCAGCACCAGCTTATGATCTTTATTCCAGGGTGCATCTGATATTTCGGTATGAATGGCAAACGGATCATCGCCGCGGGGCTGTGCATAGCTGTAGTTAAAATAATTGATCATTTCTTCTATCCGCACAGCGCCGGCCGGGGGCAACTGTCCCTGGTTTAGAAAGCGGCGCACATTGCTGTAAGATGCTGCATCCACATCAATGGAAAAAGTGGATAAAGGCTGATCAGTGGCTTTATGAAAAATGTTTTCAGTAATGCGGTCATAGCCTTCTGTGTCGTAGGTAGTATATCCCGGCTCTCTTTTTTCCTCATATACAGGAGGAATAGCGGTTATACGTTTGTCATAGCTGGTCACAGCCTGTGTCTGGTAATTATACTGTATTTCTTTCCTGGCTTTTGCTGCTCCGTTTGCTGTTACTACTATTTCTTCCAGCTCTTCTGTTGCAGGCTTCAGCGAAACATTTATCTCACTGCGGCCTTTTATTTTTTCCTCTTTTGTTTCGTAGCCCACTGCCGAAAAAATCAGTACCGTTTTGCCATCCGGCACTTTAATGCTGTAGCGGCCATCGGTACCGGTTACAGTACTGACAGTCGTACCTTTTATCATTACAGAAGCCGGTGCAAGGGCAAGCCCGTCCTGCCCGGTCACGGTGCCGGACACCGTATGAGCATGCCGGCTGCGGAAGGCAATAACCAGTATGGCCAGCGGCAGCAGTATAAGAATTATCTTTTTCATATTTCAAGGGGGGTTTGTGAAAGAGATGCGGCATTCCTGCAGATTACACACCAGCCCGCGGGCCATCGCTTATTTTTTACGGCATACCCGGGCAGCCTTTAACATATACACTGCCGGCTTACATAGCAGGTATATCGTTTATTTGTTAATTTTAGCCATTGGCTTTTATTAAAAATATAGCGACTGATGCCGGTCCGGATAAAGAACTGGCAGACCGGTACCGGCAAACGGGTGATATGCAGGTGCTGGGCAACCTGTACCAGCGCTATATGGACCTGGTATATGGCGTATGCCTGCAATACCTGAAAGAGCCGGAAGCCGCACAGGATGCCGTGATGCAAATATTTGAAGAGCTGGTATTAAAATTGCGAAAACATGAAGTGGAGAACTTTCGCGGCTGGCTGCACCAGGTAGCTAAAAATCATTGCCTGATGCAGTTACGCACACCCAAAAACCTGAAAACGGTGGAGTTTAATGCAGAGCTTATGCAAAGCCAGGAAAACGTGCATCTGAATGGTGTGCTGGAAAAAGAGGAAAACTTTAAGCGGCTGGATGATTGCCTCGGTACCCTGGGTGCAGAGCAGGAAGAAGCGATACGCCTTTTTTACCTGCAGGGCAAATGCTACAATGAGATTGCGGCGCAAACCGGGCGGGAATGGAACCAGGTACGCAGCGCCATCCAAAACGGCCGCCGGAACCTGAAGCGCTGTATGGAAAGCAAAGTAGCCAGCAGTGAAACAGAATAAAGTAAAATGATCATTTAAACCTATACCTGAAATTGCCTGTACATAAAAACCATATTCATTATTCCGCTGCGGACATTGCCCGGTACCACCGTGGTGAGTTGTCTGCTGCTGAAAGGCATGCCCTGGAAAAGGCAGCCCTCGACGATCCTTTTCTTGCCGGTGCGCTGGAAGGATATGCGGTGCCCGGTGTGCAGGCAGAAGCGGATATGGATTTGCTGCGCAAAAAACTGGCGGCCCGTATTGGTGATGATAAAAAAGAAAAAACACCGGTAGTGGCATTACCCAGGCCCGGCTTTCAATGGTGGAAGGTAGCCGCTATGATCATTTTAGTGGCAGGTGCAGGCCTGCTCGCTTACCAGTTGGGCTTTAAAAATGACGGCAGGCAGCAATCAATTGCCCTGGAGGAGCAGGTGAAGCAGGATAATAACCGGCCCTCTCCGGCAGGCACAGCAGAAAAAACAACAGATACGGCCCATGAGCAGGACCAGGCAGCAACAATAAATAACGCTGCCGCCGGGGATAAAGCACAGCAGAAAATTGAAGTGCCGGGCAGCATATCGCTGTCAGATAAAAAAGCACAAAAAGAAAATGCCGGGCAGGAAGCTGTTACCGGTACAAAAGCAGCAGAGCCGGTCATCCCCCCTGCACAAAACATAACGGATGAAATAGTGGTGTCTGAAAAAGCGCAGGAAAAGAATAATGAAAAACGGGAAGCGGCTGCTATTGCTCAAAATAATGATCAGGCGGCTGCCGCTAAAACAAAAGCACGGCAGGAACAAAATTTTTACCGCAACAGTAATGTATTCCGCGGCCGTGTCACCGACCAGCAAAATAATGCGCTGCCCTTTGCCAATATCGTCAACGAAGCAGACAATGTAGGCACCTACACCGATGCAAGGGGATACTTCACTCTTACGTCCCCCGACTCTGTGCTGAATGTACAGGTGCGCTCTGTCGGATTTGAAAACAGCCGGGCCATATTGAACAACCAGGCTACTGCCAACCAGGTGATACTGCAGGAAGACAGGAGCCTGCCGGAAGTGATTATCAGCCGCAGCCAGATAAATACCAACCGGGCACGCAGTACCAATATGCTGCTGGAAGAGCCGGAACCGGCTGATGGCTGGCAAAACTATGACACCTATATTGCTAACAACCTGCAGGTGCCGGAAGCATTTCAGCGGCAGCGCAGCCGCGACTATACCGGCGTGGTGGAACTTTCTTTTGAAGTAGACGTGACGGGTAACCCCGTTAATATCAAAGTTGAAAAATCACTGTGCGAATCCTGCGACAAGGAAGCCATCCGCCTGCTCAAAGACGGGCCTAAGTGGAAACGTAAAGCAAAAAGAAACGGGCGCACAACGGTTACTATCCCTTTTTGAATTTGATGACGGCACAAATAAAAAATATTCAGAAAATCGAAGGACGGAAGCCCTGAGCCTGTGTTATTTTTCCTGAAGGCTTATTCCTCCTGATCCAGAATGACCACTTCTTCCCTGCTGTCTTTTTCCTTCCAGAATACCTTTACTTTTTGAGATACAATGGAATCAATGGCTTTGCCTACATAGTCGGGTTGAATAGGTAACTGGCGGCTGAAGCGCCGGTCGATAAGTACGCAAAGCTCCACTTTCTCAGGACGGCCAAAATCGAGGAGGGCATCCAGCGCAGCACGGATGGTACGACCGGTATAGAGCACATCATCCACCAGCACCACTTTTTTATTTTCGATGGAAAAGGGAATATCCGTACGGTTGGCAATGTGCAGCTCACGGCGTATATCATCCCGGTAGAACGTGATATCCAGCTTACCATAATCTATAATAATGGCAGGAAACTCCTGCCTGATCACCGATACGATCCTGTCGGATAAATAAATACCCCGTGGCTGCAGCCCAATCAGTACCAGGCCGGAAAGGCTGCTGTCGCTCTCTAATATCTGGTGGGCAAGGCGGCGGATGGTAATGCTCAACTGTTGTTCAGAAAGGATCGGCTTCAAACTTTTTTTTGTAAAAGTAAAGAAAGCCGGGAGCAAAATGTAAATAATACGTAAGAACAATAAACAAAATAAGCCGCTTGGGACAGGCGGCTTATTTTACAGATACATCCGGATCAGAATGTAATGCCTATCGTTACACCCGACCTTACTCCAAAGCCTTCAAAAGAGCCAGGTACGTCGGGGTCATCATTGCCTTCAGTAATTTTGATCTTTCCGCTGTTGTAGCTTGGTCCGGCAAACAGGTCAAGGCTGATCAAATCCCTGAATATCCACTGGTGCCCAATGGAAAGGCCTCCGCCAAACGTGGACAGCTTTGCCTTAGTCACTTCATCTTCAATTTTCAAATTCTGATAACGCAGGTAAGGGCCGATGTAAAAGCCCTCCATAGCTTCTTTTGAAGCAGATAAGTATTGCCGGTATTCAGGAGTAAAAAAAAGCCCGCTGACCTTTACTCCATCCCCTTTATAAGCAGTAAAGCCAGCACCAAGCTGAGCGCTGGATTTCTCATTCAGCTTTCTTTCAAAAAAGAAAGAGCCGGTCTTTACAATGGGACTGAAGATGTTTACCTTGAAATTGTTGTACTTGGTAGTTTCATACTGAGCACTAGCTGTAGTAATAATACCCAGCAACGCCATAGTGGCTAAGATGTTTTCATAAACAGGATTGAGTTAATTATTAATAACTACAAATCTATTGGCAAGCTGGTAAAATAATTATCGGTTTTTCAGTTAAACATTATCAAATATCTTTATTTAAAGATCAATATTCAGAGGGCCTGCCGGTTCGTATCAGGATCGTCCCATCCGTTTCTTCACCACCAGTTCACACTGCTAAGCTGCTTCCTTCGTGAAATAATTCTCAGTGGAAGCTATTTTCAAATCACCAACACCTCCCGTAAACTTTTTGTGGTTACTATTATGCCGGAGAGCCCTTTTGATAAATCATCCCTGGTATGGCCAATATAAAAACGGTTAAATAATACAGCACATAAAATATGCAGAAATGCTACATAATAATAAAAGCTATCAGAATTAACTGACAGCTTTTATTATTTGTGGGAGTTGACGGGCTCGAACCGCCGACCCTCTGCTTGTAAGGCAGATGCTCTGAACCAACTGAGCTAAA
>DAOLFO010000130.1:0-8464 GCA_035326305.1 Chitinophagaceae bacterium | reverse complement strand
GAGCTATAGGAGCAAAAGAAAATGAAAAGGAGTTAACGGTACGGAAATGGTTTGAATGGCACAATACATTATTTTTAAGCAATAAGATATGCCGCCGTAATACCGGCGGGGACCTTTTTTTAAGTATAAAAAATATGAAGAAAACAGGTAAATACAGGTGGCTGCGGAGATTGCTCAGGGTGATGGTTGTACTGACGGGCCTGCTGGTGATTGCCTGCCTGCTATTTGATCATTATGTACAGTTCAGGAAAACAGATGATGAGCTGCGGGAAATCTTTGCGCAGCGAAATATAAAAGGGGAGATCCGGTACTATGAAGTAAACGGAAGGAAGATACGGTATGCAAGCGTGGGAGAAGATACGCTGCCGGTACTGCTGATGCTGCATGGGTCGCCGGGCTCCATGAGCTATTATAGCGGGCGGTATGCCGACAGCATCATACAGCGCACATTCAAAGTATACACGGTAGATCGCCCGGGATACGGCTATTCCGGCTTTGGCGATCCTGAGCCTTCTATTGAAAAGCAGGCGGCCATGATACGGCCCATACTGGACAGCCTGAACAGGGTACGCCGCCCCATCATTATAGCCGGGGGATCATACGGCGCATCGGTGGCCTGCCGCATAGCGATGGACTATCCGCACCTCGTAGACGGGTTGATGCTTTCCGGCCCTTCGCTTGGCCCGGGGCTGGAGGTGATGTTTGGCATTACACCGGTGATAGAGCACTGGTCGCTGCGGTGGATGGTGCCCCGCATTTTTAAATCGGCCAATACGGAAAAAATGCACCACAGGAAAGAGCTGGAAAAAATGCTGCCCTTATGGAAAAATATTAAAGTGCCCGTGGTATATATACAGGGAGAACATGATAATATCGTGGATACGGCGAATGCGGGCTTTGCCCGGCAGCACCTGGTGAATGTACCTTACTTAGACATTCGTTTTATAAAGCAAAGGGAGCACCGCCTTGCCCAGTTTGAATGGCCGGCTATCAGGGACGGCATTATGACCGTATACAGGCTGGCGGAGGAAAAATATGATCGCCAAAAAGGAAGTACTGGCCCATAACGCAGCGATAAATAGGCAGGGGTTCTTTTTACTTTTTTAAAGAAACTGCTGGCAAACAACGATTTAAAAAAAACAGGGAGTTCGAGAAACTGTTTTGGCCTTTTTTTTGTCTATATAAACAGGTTTTTCATAGGATATTGGATTTTAAAGCCGGGGGGGATTTCTATCCGCCCCTTTTTGTACCTGTTATCCTGGAAAGAGGAAACGGTTGAAGATGGGAATTTAAGGCTGAAGGTTCCTGGCTGGCTGATTGTTTCCTTTCACGGAGGTGTTCGCCCGGACAGGGTATACTACCGGGCAACAACATTGGCTTTTGCATACCAGGAGATATATCAGAAAAATATTTAGTTAAATGAGAGGCGGCCGGTTTTGAGCGCAAAATGATTTTAATAGTCAAAACGTTATTCTTTACTCTTTTGTAATTGCTGTATCTTTTTACGCTCGCCTACTATCCAGACGATATCGCCCCACTTTAATACAGTACCGGAGTCCGGATTCAGTATCTGCTCTTCATCTCTTTCAATGCAAACCACCAGGCCATTGGTTTTTTCCCTCAAACCTGCAGAGCGGATACTGAGGTCTTTGAGCTGGGTATGCTCGTCCACCTGTATTTTTTGCAATACAATGTCGGTGGCATTAATGATATAGGCATTTGTATCTTCCCCGGCCTCAAACAGCGGCTTGAATGTTTTTATCTGGTCATCGGTGCCTATGATACCTACCTGGTCGTATGGAAAAAGCTGGTGGTTCCTTCCCGGTACATGTATCAGCCTTTCTCCTCTTTTGATGTAAACAATATTAACACCCACAAGTTCCCGCCAGGCAAGTTCAGCCAGCGTTTTACCAATATAGTTAGCCTGGGGTGGCACCTGCATTTCTATAATGTGCGCTTCCCAGGTGCCCAGTGTAGGCTGCATATCATTTTTCCTCTGCTGTATGCCTGCGGCAACCCGATCCCGGTTGGCCGCCGCTGTTTCTCTTTCATTCAGGTTGGTAACAAAGCGATGCTCAATCCGGTTATACAGCCGCTGGATCTTTTTGGAGAAAATGAGCAGGATGATAACGGTAACCGGCACCCCGAGAAAAATAGTCACCTCCACCGAGGCCACCTGGTATACCCACACGCCAATTAACAATAACCCGATGACGACCCGTACTATTTCAATCACCAATAGCGGACCGCGGTTGTAGGTCCTGTTCAGCCACAGCTCCCGGTAGGCAATTTTTTGCGGCTGTTTCGCCATAAGCGCCCATAAAAAAGGGGCAGCGAGGCTTAATGATGTCACCACGATAACGATCAGCCTGATGGTGTCATTGGCAATATTTTCCTGGGCAAAGGGTACCAGGAACTTTACAGACAGCATCATCAGCGCCAGCAGCACAATACCGTTGGTAACTACGATAAGCACATAGGACTTCAGCACCTTTTTCCAGTCGCTGTCAGCCTGTATGCTTTGTGTGCCGGAGGAGTAGCGGTTCATCTTAGCCACCCATTTTGGCGGCAGCACTTTTACGAGGAAATAATAAAAAGGCTCAGAGTACTTGATGAGGTAAGGTGTGGTAAAGGTGGTAACCGCTGAAGCACCTACGGCAACGGGGAAAAGGAAATCTGATGTAACACCCAGCGATAAGCCCAGCGTGGCAACGATAAAGGCAAATTCCCCAATCTGCGCCATACTCATACCTACCTGCACAGATTGCTTGAGGGGCTGCCCGGAAAGCAGGGCGCCCATGGTGGTGCTGAACAGTTTGCCAAATAAAGTGAGCAGGGTCACCCACAGTATCGGCTGGGCATATTCTGCCATGGCCTTTGGATCTATCATCATGCCTACGGATGTAAAGAAAACGGCGGCAAAAAGATCCTTGACCGGTTTTAAAAGATGTTCCACCCTTTCTGCAAAAGTGGTTTCGGCAATGATGGAACCCATCACAAAAGCGCCTAACTCTGCGGAAAAGCCAACATAGGTGGCCAGCACCACCATGCCCAGGCAAAGTGCCAGGGTAAAGATGAGCAGTATCTCATCACTCAGTAATTTTTTTGCTTTCTTGAGAAAAGTGGGCAACAGGAAAATACCGGTCAGGAACCAGAGGGCAAGAAAGAAAAGCAGCTTCAGCACTGTCATCAGCATTTCCCCGCCTGCAAACTCCCTGGTGGCTGCTACTGTGGAAAGCAGCACCATGAGCAGGATAACCACAATGTCCTCCACAATCAGCACTCCAAAAACAATCCCGGCAAATTTTTTAGTCTTGACACCCAGTTCATCAAATGCACGGAGTATAATGGTGGTGGATGAGCTGGCCAGCATACCACCCAGAAAAAGGCTGTCCATAGTACCCCAGCCCATCAGCCTGCCGGTAAAATAACCACCGGCTGCAATAAAAATTATTTCCACAAAAGCTGTAACAGAGGCGGCGCCACCCACCCGTACCAGCTTTTTAAAGCTGAACTCAAGCCCCAGGCTGAAGAGCAGGAAAATAACTCCCATTTCCGCCAGCGTATCCACACTTTCGCTGTCTGCCACCGTAGGTGTCAGGCTAAAGTGGGGCCCTACCAGGAACCCCCCTATGATATACCCCAGTACCAATGGCTGCTTCAGCCAGCGGAACAGTAATGTGCTGATAGCTGCAGTTCCTAAAATAAGTGCCAGGTCTGTGATCAGGCTGGGTAAATGAACCATAAATACTGACTATTTAGGCGTGTGGTTTTTTTTATAATATTATATATGAAAGATGGGCGCCTGGTTAGTAACGCTAAGATACAGAGCTTTGAAAACACATTAATGTACCAGTTTCCGGGTACAGACAAACAATTTTGAATCGTTTAAGATAAACCTGCTTCAGCAGCGGCATACAAACCTGCTGCCATTGTTTTCTGTATTTTGACGGAGTTTGGGGAAAACAGAGAATATGCTAAGCTGGAAACTTCGCATAGCGAAGGATCAGCGGATTTTTGATTAACAGATTAAAAAAGTAAATTTGAGGATTAAAATAGCAATTATGGCTTCCTCATCTATATCCAGGGAAATGATGAATTATTTTATGCAGTTGAACGATGCAGAAAAAAAATCAGTACTGGCAATGATAAAAACTTTTTTAAACAGCAGGAAGCCGGAGATGCAGACGCAAAGTTTGAAAGAGTACAACAGCGAGTTGGAGCAGGCAGATGCGGAAATAGAGGCAGGCGACTATGTTTCCCATGCTGAAGTAATGAAGAAGTACTTAAATAAGTGATAATGCCGATAGAAATAAAGTGGAGTAAACTGGCATTGAAAAAATTTGACGAAGCGATTAAAAGAATTGAATTAGACTCTCCCGTAAGTGCAGAAAAGATAAGAAGAAGAATCTTATTGGCAATAAACGGGTTGCTGCAGCATCCTGAAAAATTTAATCCTGATAAATATAAAACCGGTAACGATGGCAGTTACCGGGCTTTTGAATTGTATCATTACCGGATATCGTACCGGTATAAAAAGGAAACTATTCGCATTATCCGGGTGCGGCATACAAGAATGAACCCTTTAGAGTATTGATGGAGCTTATATCCAACCGGAGTTTGGAGAGAACATAAAATATGCGAAACCGGGAACTTCGCATAGCGAAGCTAAATTCCCTCCGTAAAGCACCTTACAAAAAAATTGAAAACTCTTCCCGCTTTGGTAAGATGAATTGCATTCCTGCCGTTGAAGTCACAGTAGCACAGCTGCCTGATCAGAGCGTATCCGAAATCATGCTGCACATTGATTTCGGTACCTTTTTTTGTTACTTTTTGGGCAGGCAAAAAAGTAAAGAGAGGTAGCGTCTTCTTTTTTATTAATGTGCCTGTTCCCAAAATAGCAGGTATACCTGCTGCCGTCATTTTCTTTATCCAACAGTAGTGTTTGGATACAACATAGTCAATGCGAAACTGAAGCTATAACAGGCATAAAAAAAACCACCCGCGCAGGTCATAATATACCTGTGTGCAGGTGGTAGGGGAAATCTTACTAACCGGTTATTTTATCCGAAATAAATAGCTAACAGCGTTACTGCCGCCGTCACCAGGAATACACCGGCGATGACCATGGTAGCAACAAAATTTTCGTTTTTTACAGTGTAGCCGTTCTTTTTCATACACAAAAGTTTAAGCGTTAATAAAAGGGTTGCGGAAATTTCCCGGATGTGCGGATTAAAACTTTCGTGATCTTACAGAGGAATAGAAGTGTGAAGTGAGGTAAAGGTAGATACTCCTCCCGGCTTAAGCAAATTTGCCCGCCACTATTTTACAGGTGATTGATTCAGAGGCATATTTGACAATAAATTGAAATTTAGCAGCAGCGTTTTTTACTGCCTGCCCTGTAGGATGAGTAAGAAAATCGGATAGCTGCCTGCTATCGGGCACGATGAATGCGCCTGCCTGCGAACTGTCCCGCACGTTGAGCATATTATTTTGCCCGGTTAAGCAGGAACAGCAAATCTTCCTTAGTGACCACACCTTCCTTCCGGCCTGTTTCCTTCCCGTTTTTATAAATGATAAATGTTGGCAATGTGCTTACCTGCAGTTGCTGCATAAGGGTGGTATGTATGCCACCGTCTATCCGCAGCAGGGAAAAGGCCTGTTTGTTTTCTTTTTCCAGCGCAGCCAGCACGGGCTCCATTTTTACGCAGGGCGGGCACCAGGCTGCTCCGAAGTTGACAAGTATCAGCGGGGCAGAACTCAACTGCGCTTCATACTCCTGCATGGTCAGTTGTGGTATATCTTTTTTGCCTTCCAGTTGTTTGCCTGCGGCTTTCCAGGCATTGATGCCGCCTTTCAGCTCCACGATATTGGTAAAGCCTTTTTCTTTCATCCATGCTGCAGCAGCGGCGCTGCGGCCGCCAACAAGGCAGTAGATATAAACAGGTTTGTTTTTATCCAGGTATTGTACCCGGCCGGCAAATTCTTCCCGGTCGTTCCAGTTGGCCTGCAGTGCCCCTGCAATATGGCCGGAGGCAAACTCCGCAGCCGTGCGCACATCCAGCAACTGCACTTCTTTTTGCCGCATATCCTGCTCAAACCCCGCAGGCTCTTTTTCCAAAACAGCGGGTTGCGGGTGGCAGGATAAGCAGGGAAGAAAAAAGGCGATAAGCAGGTACGGTTTCATGTGTTATTTTTTGCAAAAATAAAAAAGGGTGATATTGTGTTGTGTGATATTTGTCGCCGGGCAAATTTTTAATGATGATATTACCATGCTGTGTTATTAATCATACCCAAAAGTGACCCTGGTCACAATAGGAATAAACAGGGAGCCTGATATTTGTCATCAAAATAAGAAAGATATGTTTTTTCAGCATGTATATGAAAAGAGCCTGGCGCAGGCCAGCTACCTGGTAGGTTGCCAGAAGGAAGGGGTGGCCGCCGTTATAGATCCTAAGCGGGATGTGGATACCTACCTGCGTATTGCAGAGGAAAATAAGCTGCGCATCACGCATATTTTTGAAACGCATATCCATGCTGATTTTTTAACCGGCTCCAGGGAGCTGGCAGCGCTGACAGGCGCCGGGCTTTATTTGTCAGCCGAAGGAGGGCCTGACTGGACCTACCAGTTTCCGCATCATGGCCTGCATGATGGCGATATCATCTGGCTGGGCAATCTTAAAATTGAAGTATTGCATACACCGGGCCATACACCGGAGAGCATCAGCTTTTTGCTCACGGATACACCGGCAAGCGCAGAGCCGGTTATGCTGTTTACCGGCGACTTTGTATTTGTAGGCGATATAGGCCGGCCCGACCTGCTGGAAAAAGCAGCCGGTATGAAGGGCACACAGGATATTGGGGCGCACCAGATGTATGCTTCCATCAGCCGCTTTGAGGCCCTGCCGGATTATGTGCAGGTATGGCCGGGGCATGGGGCAGGGTCTGCCTGCGGCAAAGCGCTGGGAGCCGTGCCGTCTTCTACCGTAGGGTATGAAAGGATCCGGAACTGGGCATTTCAGTATACAGGTAATGAAAAAGGTTTTACTGATTTCCTGCTGGCGGATCAGCCGGAGCCGCCATATTATTTTGCCATGATGAAAAAGCTGAATAAGGTAGACAGGCCGCTGCTGACAGCAGTGCCGCAACTGAAGCAGCTTACTATCCCCGAATTGAAAGATGGCCTGGCAAAAGGATACAAGCTGGTTGATACCCGCCCTAAGGCTGACTTTGCATCCGGCTTTATACCCGGCAGCATCAATATACAGGACAATAATTCTTTCAATACATGGGCCGGCTGGTTTTTAAGCTACGATGAGCCGTTTATGCTGGTAGCTGCCCCGGAGCAACTGGAAGAGCTGACGCGAAAGCTGATGCGGATAGGGCTGGATAATATTTACGGGTATATCCCCGGCATTGCGGCATGGACACAGCAGGGCGGGGAAACCAGTGTGGTAAAGCAGGCAGATCACGCAGCATTTGAATCACTGCTTGCAAATGAAGACGTGCAGGTAGTGGACCTGCGCGGCGCTGCCGAGTATAAGCTGGGGCATATACCCGGCTCTGATCATGTCTTTGTGGGTACGCTGCCGCAGCATTTGGATAAAATAAGCCGCGATAAAACCGTGGTGATCCATTGCCAGGGCGGGGACCGGTCAGCTATTGGCTATTCACTGCTGGCAAAGGCAGGGTTTGATAATGTGATCAACTATCCCGGCGGCATGAACGAATGGGTGAAGGAACAGCAAAGTGAAAATGAAAGCGAACAATACGCCAGTTGCTGCAGGGTAAAATAACAGCCTGCACGGCTGCATATACATAGAAAACGAAAACCAAATGATAGATGCATTAATGCGTCCCTGGCCCTGGTATGTGGCCGGGCCGCTGATCGGGCTCATGGTGCCTGCCTTATTGCTGCTGGGCAATAAGCATTTTGGCATTTCATCCAGCCTGCGCCATATCTGTGCGGCCTGCTTTCCGGCAGGTATCCCCTTTTTTAAATACGACTGGAAAAAAGAAGCCTGGAACCTGGTTTTTATAGCAGGGGTAACGGCAGGCGCTTTTATTGCTGCACACTGGCTGATGGACAGCCGGGCGATAACAATTGATGAAAGGCTGGCAGCAGAGTTGAGCACTTATGGCATCACAGATACCAGCAGCATGGTGCCAGTGCAGCTTTTTTCCTGGGAAAGCCTGCTGACCCTGCGCGGTATGGTGATGCTGGTGGCTGGCGGGTTCCTGGTGGGCTTTGGTACCCGCTATGCAGGCGGGTGCACATCCGGCCATGCTATCATGGGCCTGAGCAACCTGCAGTGGCCCTCACTGGTGGCCACTATTATGTTTATGGCAGGGGGGTTTTTGATGGCTAACCTCATCTTACCTTTTTTAATGCGTTTATAAAATCTTTGGGTGATGATGAAGGCAACAGCAAAACAAGTACGGCCCGATACTGATTTTGAAGTGC
>DAOLFO010000475.1:0-1788 GCA_035326305.1 Chitinophagaceae bacterium | reverse complement strand
CCTGCTTACATTAGCTGAAAGTAACAACCGGCAAAAGATGGCACTGGTGGCCGGGCTGGTGATTGCCGCTCTTTACGTTGTTATTCTTCTTCTCAAAAAATTTAAGCCGGGGAGCAGCGCTCCGCAAAACTGGCTGCCCGTTTTATTCCCCCTGTTAGCCCTTGCCTGGCTGGGTCATACCTACTGGTGGGTCAGCCTGCTCATGCTGACCCTGTTTTTGTTAGACAAACTGGCATCACGGCGGCTGACAATCCACTTTACCGACAAGCAGATACGCTTCCCCTCCGTCCCGGTTAAATTCATTGACTGGAAAGAATTAAATAATGTGGTATTAAAAGACGGGCTGCTGACCATTGACTATAAAAATAATAAGTTGCTGCAGGCCGGGCTGGCAGCAGATGAGGCCGCACCTGATGAAAATTATTTTAACGACTTTTGCAACAGACAACTAAACAAATGAGCCTGCAGCAATCACCCTATCTCCTGTACTCCGATGGCGGGGGAAATATTTTTGAAGATACCACCCTGTATGCCGTTGGCCGCAGTGGCTGGGATGCTTTACCCATTCCTGATGAGGAATGGATAGAGCTGCCCGATGGCGGCTCCCTCTATGAGCTGCCCGGCAGAAAAGGCATTGGCATTGATGTGGAAACAGGCGATATGCGCCTTTGTGAAAAAGGATGGGCAGTAGCCGCATTCATTCCACCGGCACATACCGGCTTTTATATTGCCGCTTACGAAACAGCGCCGGATGCCCCAACGCTGCCGCTCTTTTGCTATACAGCAGCCGGCTGGCTCAATGATAAATTTTATGTGCCGGCCATACGTATTGAGCAGGATATACGGCAGGACTGTGCCGGCTATGATCAGGGCAAAGTGCAGGAAGGGGTAACCGATTTTCTGAAAGCCTACCCGCACAACCGGCTGGTACAGCACCTGGCCTCCAATTGTGCGCTTACTTATCACTGCCCTGCCGCCCGCAATTATTTCCTGGGGCGCTGGGAGTGCCCGGTGCCTGCTTCACCCGCCTGCAATGCCAACTGTGTGGGCTGCATTTCCCTGCAGCCGGACGAGGAAACGATTGTTTCCACCCAGGACCGCCTGCAGTTTAAGCCCACACCCGAAGAAATTGTAGAGTTCACCGTACCTCATCTGGAAACAGCGCCCTACCCGCTTATCAGCTTTGGCCAGGGCTGCGAAGGAGAACCGCTGCTGATGTGGGAAACCATCCGTGAAGCCATCATTGAAATAAGAAAGCATACGGACAAGGGCAGCATCAATATCAATACCAATGGCTCCAAACCCGATGCGGTGCGCAAGCTGTGCGAAGCAGGGCTCAGCTCCATACGGGTAAGCACCAACTCCGCCCGGCGTGAAATCTATATGCCCTACTACCGTCCTAATAATTACGACTTTGAAGATATTGTAGAAAGCCTGCGTGTGGTAAACAGCTTTGGCGGCTGGACCTCCATCAACTATTTTGTTTTTCCCGGCATGACGGACAGCATTGCAGAGTATGAAGCATTGCGCAGGCTCATCCGCGATACCGGGCTTAAAATGATACAATGGCGCAACTTCAATATTGACCCCGACTGGTACCTTGGTAAAATTGGAGTGGCAGATACCGGAGAATGTATGGGTGTAAAGCAACTGCAGGAGCTTATCAAAGAAGAGTTTCCCTACCTGCGCTATGGCTATTTTAATCCGCCAATGGAGCGGATAAAAGGCAGCTATGAAACGGATTTTGCCCACCATTAACGGCCAATGGCCCTGTTTTGTTAAATCTTA
>DAOLFO010000129.1:0-8556 GCA_035326305.1 Chitinophagaceae bacterium | reverse complement strand
CTGCCATTTCCCGTCGCTTTTGATAGCAATCTCCACCTGCCCGGCAGCACTGTGCTTCAACGCATTGGTAAGCGCCTCCTGTATGATGCGAAACAGGTGGAAAGCCTGTACCGAAGGCAGCCGTATATCCTCGCTTATTTCTTCCCGCACTTCCATGCGGGTAGCCGGGTAGCTGGGCTGCAGCCGGCGCAGCAATACTTTTGCCCGGTCGCTGATAGCGGTAAGCGTGAGCGATTCTTTGTTCAGCACCCAGATGGTATCGCTCAGTTGGGAAACCATAGCCTGGGAGTTTTCATGCAGCAAATCCATAGCGCCGCCCTGCTCCTGCGTATCACCGCCTTTAATAATATCCAGGTTGGATGCGATGGAAGCTGCATAAGCGCCCAGGTTATCATGCAGGTCGGCGGCTATCCGCTTCCGTTCATTTTCTTCCGCCTGCATCACGGCCTGTTGTGCCGTCAGCTTTTCTTTTTCCACCAATAACTGCGTTTTTACCTTTTGCCTTTTTTTATAGCTGAGAAATATTACCCAGGCAAGTATGGCGGCAAATACCAGCAAGGCAATGCTGCCGTACAGCCAATAGTTTTTTCGCACCAGGTCCAGATCTTTTTGTATGATGGTATTTTCCTGCTGTATGGCCCTGTTTGCATTTTTCTGCTCTTCATATTTACGCCTCAGCTCCAGCATTGCTTCCCGCTGGTATATGGAGTCTTTTATAGCCACGATCTGCTCTATGGTTTGCCGGTGCAGGTCGGCATTGCCGGCAGCTTTATAGCAGCGGGCCAGCGCCTCATAGTATTGCAGGCGCAATGAAATATTACTGACTACTGAGCCTACTGTAGCTGAGCCATCTTCTATGTGAAACGGTGCGGTGGAAAGCGCCGCCTTGCACAGCTCTATGCCTTTGCTCACCTGGCCCGTTTCTATATAAAAATCAACCAGGCCCATCATATCGTCTATCCACATGGACTCATCATTCATTTGCCGGCGCAGGCTGATCATTTCTTTCAGCGCTTTTTCCGCTTCTGCTGTTTTTCTGGCTTTCAGGTAAATGGCTGATTTCTTCTGCAGCACATGTGCCAGGTTCATCAGGTTTTCTGATTCCCGGAAAAGCTCAACGCCCTTGTTGATATAAATAACAGCCGAATCAACCCGGCCCAGTTGCAAATAAGCATCGGCCATATTGCCATAAATGGCAGCATTGATTTCTTTAAATTTTTTTTCCTCCGTTGTCACGGCATAGGCCCGGCGAAACCAGCGCAGCGCCACATAGGGCTCATTTTTCTGGATAGATACGGAGCCAATGGTATTCAGGTTGGCGCTCAGCACCAATGAGTCCCGGTATTGTTCTGCTTCCTGCACCACCTGGTACAGTACGGCAAGTGCTTCGGGGTAGCGGGAGTGGCCGGCATAGTATAATGCCTTCTGCCGTGACATTTTGAAATACAGGTCACGGCTGGCTTCTTCCTCTACAGGGTTTCTCCGTATCAGCGGCTCTATCATAATCAGGGCACTGTCTATATAGCCCCAGCGATAGTAGGAATTGACCAGTGCAAACCGGGCCAGGTCTTTCTGGCGACGGTCGCCTACCAGAGAGGAAAGGCGAACGGCTTCTGCTGCGTAGTAGTCCAGCGTATCCTTGTACAGGCTCCTGTATTCTTCACAAAGGTTCAGTATAGCAGCAAGCTGCTGCCGGTTATTTGCGGCTGTGTATACCTGCTGCTTCAGGCTGTCTATACGGCGGGTTTGCGCCCCGGAAAGCAGCATAATGAAAAATGACAGGAGTATTAAAGCCAGGCGCAGCATGATGGTAGTACAAATACAAATATATTATCATTTGTATCGGTTTTTTGTACTACAATTTGATTATATGGTTTGGCAAAATAGTACATACAGAAAGGCCCCGCCGGAGGCGGGGCCTTTCTGTTATTTAGCCTGGCAGCAGGGGATATTAGCCCAGCGCCACCCTTTTAAACTCAGTCACTTTTATATCACCGGCATCTTTCAGGTAGTCTGCCACTGATTTACCGGCATCTTTCACGAAAGGCTGCGCTGTAAGCGTTTGCTCTTTGAAGAAAGCGCCCAGTTTGCCTTCGGCGATTTTTGCCAGCATTTCTTCGGGCTTGCCAGCCATTTTAGGATCCTGCTTCATTACGTCCATGATGATAGTTTTTTCGCGGGCCACCACATCGGCCGGTACGCTGTCAGCGTCTACCGCTACAGGGTTCAGCGCAGCAATTTGCATGGCCACGTCCTTACCTGCTTCTGCAGATGCTTTATCCAACCCCACCAGCACACCTATGCGGTAAGCGCCGTGAATATAGGAAGCCACATAAGGGGCATCCACCCTTTCAAAACGGGTGATACCGATTTTTTCGCCAATAGCGGCCAGCTTATCATTTACCAGGTCAGCCACTTTAGCACCATTGATGGTTACTTCGTTCAGCTCTTCTGCTGTTTTTACATTATTGTCTACAGCCGCATCAGCGATGCTTTGTACAAAAGCTACAAAGTCGGCGTTTTTGGACACAAAATCTGTCTCACAGCTCACGCACACTACGATGCCGGATTTGTTGCCGGCAGTTGTTTTTGCAATGACCACCCCTTCTTTGGCTTCACGGTCGCTTCTTTTGGCAGCTACTTTCTGGCCATGCTTACGCAGCCAGTCAATCGCAGCTTCAAAATCACCATTGGTTTCTGTCAGGGCTTTGCGGCAGTCCATCATACCAGCGCCAGTAGCCTGGCGAAGCTTATTAATGTCTGCTGCACTTATTGTTACTGTGCTCATAGTAATAAGAAATTAATAATTAGAAATAAATAATAACACCGTTTGCTAACCGCATGTTATCTTCTGCCACCGCCAGGTCCGCGGCCTGTACCGCCACCACCTGTGGTACGGCGACGCTGGCCACCACCGGCGCCTGCTCCGCGGCCACGGCCACCACGGCCACCTTCTGCTTCAGCTTCTGCCAGCAGCTTAGCCGCTTTTCTTTCTTTCTCATCATCTGTTACCTCATCCACTTCCTCATCTTTGGCAGCCTGCCTTTCAGCCAGGCCTTCTGCAATAGCAGCAGTGATATAGTTGGTGATGATTGCAATTGATTTAGTGGCATCATCATTGGCAGGAATAGAGAAGTCCACTTTATTCGGATCGCAGTTGGTATCCACCACGCCGAAAGTGGTGATGCCAAGGCGTTTTGCTTCGGCCAGCGCAATATGCTCATGCCCGATATCAACGATAAACAAAGCTGCCGGCACACGGCCCAGGGCCGCAATACCGCCCAGTACTTTCTCCATTTTGTCCTTATCGCGGCTTAACGTCAGCCTTTCTTTTTTGGTGATGCTGTCAAAAGAGCCGTCACCCAGCATTTTTTCAATGCTCTGCATCTTCTTCACGCTCTTGCGAACGGTATTGAAATTAGTGAGCATACCACCCAGCCAGCGCTCGGTTACGTACGGCATGCTTACACGCTGTGCGCATTCCGTTACGATATCCTTAGCCTGTTTTTTAGTGCCTACAAACAGGATTTTCTTTCCGCTGCGGGCAATCTGCTTCATAGCAGCCGCTGTTTCCTGCAGGTGCTCTACTGTTTTGTTGAGGTCAATGATGTGAATGCCTTTCTTCTCCGCAAAGATGTAAGGCAACATCTTGGGGTTCCACTTCTTTTTCAGGTGACCGAAGTGTACACCGGCTTCCAGCAACTGCTGTTGTAAGGATGTATTATTTTCCATTGTTATTAGCCTCCCCAAACCCCTCCAAAGGAAGGGCTTTTGAAGTTTTTAGTTTAATTGATTATACAATATATATAGCAACCGCTTGCTGATTCCCCCTTTGGGGGATACAGGGGGCGATTAACGTTTAGAGAACTGGTAGCTGCGGCGTGCTTTTTTGTGACCGAATTTCTTACGCTCTACAGAACGGGGATCACGTTTCAGCAGGCCTGCTGCTTTCAATGCCGGGCGAAACTCCGGGTTCAGTGTCACCAGCACACGGGAAATACCAAGCATAGCAGCTTCCGCCTGTCCTTTTACGCCACCGCCCGAAGCGTTGATTTTTACATCAAACTTATCAGCGACTTCCACCGTTTTCAGCGGGCGCTCCACCTGGTTTTGCAGGTATACCAGCGGGAAATATTGCTTATAGTCCTTATCGTTTACGGTGATTTGGCCGCTGCCTTTTGAAATGAAGATCCGCGTTACGGCTTCTTTACGGCGACCTACACTATTTGTTTGCTTTTCCATTATGAATAGAATGTTTTAAGTTCTGTTTTAAGTTTAAAAAACCGTTTTAGAATTTCAGCTCCTGGGGTTGCTGCGCTGTGTGCGGATGTTCCGGGCCAGCGTATACAAACAGCTTTTTATACATTTTGCGTCCCAGGCGGTTTTTCGGCAGCATGCCTTTTACGGCCCTTTCTATTACCACTTCCGGGCGGCGCTTTTGCAGGTTGTTTGCCGTTTCTTCCTTACGGCCACCGGGGTACCCGCTGAAGGTGTCGTAGATTTTTTGCTCCAGCTTGTTGCCGGTAAATACGACTTTCTCACAGTTAATCACGATGATGTAGTCGCCGGTGTCTACGTGAGGGGTGTAGTATGCTTTGTTTTTACCACGCAGTACGGCGGCAATTTTAGCACACATACGACCTACGGTTTGATTAGTACCGTCCACAACATACCAGTTGCGCTTAACGGTAGCCTCGTTCGCATGTTTGGTAGTGAAATGTAATTTGCTCATTTTTTAAGCTTTGAGCTGTTAGCCATCAGCTAACAGCGGTTAGAAATTTGTGCAGGTGAGCTATCCCTCAGCCTGCCTCCGCCACAGTTTTAAGCTGTTTTTGGGGCTGCAAAGATAGGTATGTGTAATGAAGTAACCTACATTTTGAGAGCCTATTTTTATAAGCAACCTTTATAAGTCATTGATTTTCTATAAAATTTTTGACGAAAATAAAATACCACTTTAATGGTTGGCGGGTTACCAACTTTTATTATTTTGCAATGGCCTTTCATTTTTGTAAGCAATTTTCTCAAAAGCGGGGTGCCAGCACTATAAAATCGGGCAAGAAACGAAAATGGCTACTTAAAACATCTGCATGAGAATTTTCTATTTGAAAAGGCTTGATGATTTTGGCAGAGAACATGCCAATGCAAGAAAAAGCTTAGCAACCTGGAAAAATGTAGTTCTTTTAGCCGCCTTGTATAGCCGGCACGATGTGGTACGGGATTTTCCGAAAGCCAAAATGATTAAGAATAACAGAGCCCGGTTTGAAATCGTACACAATCTTTACCGGCTGATCGCCTATATTGATTATGCGGAACAATATGTTGAGGTCAGGTTTATCGGCACACATACCGATTACGACCGGATAGACCCCGAAACAATCTGATATACGCTATATATTTATTTAATAGAAGTACAATGAAACAATGGTATATCATAGAAAACGAAAAAGAGTATAAAGAAGCTACAGAACGGTATGAGCAGATAAGAAATGCCGAAAAAAGCAGCGCTGAATACAGGGAGAAAATGCTGCTGGTGCATCTTGTATCTGAGTATGAGTTAAAGCAATGGAGCCTGCCCGAAGTAGACCCCATTGAAATGATCAAAATACGGATGGAAGACTTTGGCTATACTGCTTCCGACCTGGCAAGGGAGTATGGCGATAAAGGCACAGTGAGCAAAGTGCTGAATTACAAGCAACCACTTTCGCTGAATATGATACGAAAATTCAGCAAACTGCTCCGCATACCCGCCGATGCGCTTACCAAAGAATATAAGCTGCATACCTGATCAGCGTTCTTCAAATAAGGATAACTGGCCCGAACGGCTGTTTTTGCGCAGCCCTCCGCCTGCTGCTATTGTAAATACTTCTGACTCCCGGTACCGGGAAGCCACTACCACCTTTGTAGCCCTGGCTGCCGGGGCAAACATTCCGGCTACCAGCTCCGGGTTATTATTCTGCTGCGACAGGTGGGAGAGTATAAGATGTGAGAGCTTTTTATTGCGGTAACGGCTAAACAGCTCCAGCGCTTCTGCATTGGATAAATGCCCGTGGCCCCCGCTGATGCGCCGCTTCAGGTGGTAGGGATAGCTGCCGTTTATCAGCATATCCGGGCAATAGTTAGACTCCAGGAAAGCCGCATGGCATTTTTTAAAATAATGAGTCACCTGGTCGCAGGCAGCACCGATATCTGTAAATACACCCACATTCACTTCTCCATCCGTAATAAAAAAGCTGTGAGGATCAGCCGCATCGTGCCGCTTGACAAAAGCGGTAATCCGAAGCCGGCCAAACTGCAATGCTTCGGCCGCACTGAACGAATGCACCAGCTCCGGTATTAGTTTAAGCGAAGAGCCTGCTAAGGTTGCGGGTGTAATGTAAACCGGCAGGCGGTATTTTTTGGCCAGCACCGGTATGCCGGTGATATGGTCACTGTGCTCATGCGAAACCAGGATGGCTTTTACCTTATCCATTGAAAGCCCGGAGCGGTCCATCCGCCGCTCCACTTCCCGGCAGGAAATTCCTGCGTCTACTAATACGGCTTCCGTATCATTGCCAATGTAGTAACAGTTGCCATTGCTGCCGGAATTGAGGGAAGAAATAAATAAAGCCATGAAAGGCAAATTTAACTATTGTGCTTTTTTCACCACAATCCTGTTGGGCGTAAGATGGGTAATCAGCACCCGTATGCTGTCTCCCTGTTTTATCTCATTTTTTTTATCATCATCCAGGAGCAGCTTGGCCTGCAGGTGCTCCCCAAAAAGCTCCAGGTACACCGCATGGGGAGATATTTTGTATACCACGGCATCAACAGGAACCTGGTTTTTAAAATGCTGCTGTGCTTTTTTGTATTCAGGTATATAGTTGTGCGAAAAAAGTACAGCGGCTATAGCTGCAGGCTTATCCAGGTGTGCCAACTGAAAGCTGATCGTTGCATTTACAGCCGTTTCCACCGGCTCTTTTTCCCATTTTGAAAGTTGTACCGGGAATAAGATATACGTTTTCACCTCTTTTACAAAAAACTTCCCGTCTGCTACTTTCAGGTACCCGGCAAAGCGGTTTTCGATTGCCGCTTTCTGTATCATGAGGTCAATAAATTCATTGTGCAGGAACTTTACCTCGTAAGCTGCCATCTTATCCCCCCTGTCAGAAAGCCTGAGCCGGAAGCTAACGGTATCGTGCAGCCGGTACTGATGCGGCTTTTTATCATTACCAGCCGCATTGGTTTTAAAGTTGACCGATTTATGCTTATTATTATCCGTGTACTCAATGGTTGCAAACTGCTTATCATGATTGATAAAAGACAATTTGCCCCTGTATATGCGTTCCTGCTTTTCCATACCGGGGCAAAGGTAGGCAAGGAGGAATAAGTTTACAGGCCGTTCTGACCTGTTTCTGTATTCTGCCTTACATTTAATATTCTAAACCACGTTCAAACCATGTCTGCACTGCTGCTCAACCGCTCCGATTTTGGCCATCCGGCTAATAAAAACAATTTAATGTCCCTGGCAGAGGCTCATGCATTGCTCAGCGAATGGGTACCGAACACAAAGCTGCAACTACATATGAAGCAAGTGGCGGCTAATATGAAGGCATGGGCCCTGGAAAAAGAAGGGGCAGATGAGCTTACCGCTCAGAAATGGGAGCTGGCCGGGCTGCTGCATGATGCGGACTGGGAAAAATATCCCGGCGATCACTGCCGCATTATCATCGAAGAGCTGGAGCGCAGAAATATTGACCCGGACGTGATACGGTGCATCGCTTCACATGGCCCACGGGTATTTGGCGTGGAGCCGGTGAGCAAAATGGATAAAATGATCTATGCTATAGATGAGCTGTCCGGCTTTATCCATGCTGCTGCCCTCATCAGGCCCGCAGGCTATGAGGGGCTGGAAGTAAAAAGTGTGCTGAAGCGGTTGAAAACGCCTTCTTTTGCCGCACAGGTAAGCCGGGAAGATATACAGGATGCTGTTTCCCGGATTGATACCACACTGGAAGCATTAATTGACTTTATCATCATACACCAGCGTGATGTAACGCTATAGTGTATGGCGTTAGTAAACAAAACTGATACCCGGGCCGGCTGCTTTGCACTCTCAGCAAAAATTTTACAAATCTTAGCGGTTAAAAAATTATTGAAGTTGCTTTTTAATAACACAACAGGTTAACGCTGCAAATAATTAAAGCCATCACTTCCGTGATGGCTTTAATCGTTCTGGTTAATTATTCACCAAATCAGTCTATTTCATACCAGTAGTATCCGGGATTTTCCAGGTGCAGCTTCACCGTATAGGTTCCGGCTGCTACAGGGATGTTATCGCCGCCGGGCCTCAATGTACCGGTAGCCGTGCCGTTTACTTTATCGCCCAGGTTAATATCCCAGCCGCCGTTAGCACGGAACTTAAAGCCGCCTGCTGCGGGCACTGTTAGTGTGGCAGTAAATACTTTTCCTCCTGCATCGTATGTCATGGGCACATCACCGCCCCAGCCATTAAAGTCGCCAATCAGGCCCCAGGTAACCGGTAAGGCAGACCAGGTAAGATCGGTGGTATTTACATTG
>DAOLFO010000128.1:0-8563 GCA_035326305.1 Chitinophagaceae bacterium | reverse complement strand
ACTTCGCCCTGTCAACATCCCCGGATATGTGGGTGTGCCGGAGCTGCCCTGGGCCAACGTAGCGGATATGGAAAACCGCGGTATTGAGGTGGAACTGGGCTACCGCAAAAGGATTGGTGAGGTTAACTTTTCTGCTAACGGAAATATTTCTTACCTGAAAAACAAAGTGAAATATGTAGCTGCTGATGCTGAATTTATTGACGGGGAAGCCGGTTTCCAGTCAATGGGTAGCATTACAAGGATTCAGGTAGGCCAGCCCTACAATGTGTTTTACGGGTACCAGACCAATGGTATTTTCCAGACACAGGCAGAGATTGATAATCATAAAAATGCCGGTGGTAATAAAATCCAGCCCAATGCAAAACCAGGTGATTTTCGCTGGGTGGATGTAAACAATGATGGAGAAATAACCAATGCAGATAAAACCTTCCTTGGCTCCAGCATCCCTAAGTTTACTTTTGGCTTTACAGTTAACCTGGACTACAAAGGATTTGACTTTATGGCTTTTGCACAGGGTGCAGCGGGCAATAAAATATTCCAGGGACTGCGCCGCCTTGATATCCAAAACTCCAACTATACCAAAAGGGCGCTCAGCCGCTGGACCGGCCCCGGATCTTCTAATGATTATCCAAGGCTGGTAGCCAATGATCCCAACGGAAACTTTGGCAATATGTCTGATTTCTACCTGGAAAATGGCGATTACCTGCGGATGAAGATCGTTCAGCTGGGCTATACATTGCCTAAGCGTGTATTTGACCGTATTGGTGTTTCAAAACTAAGGGTATACCTGACGGCTGAAAACCTGTTCACTTTTACAAAGTATACAGGTTATGATCCGGAAGTAGGCGGTGGCGTGTTTGGCATTGACAAAGGTCAGTACCCGCAGGCCCGCTCTATCCTGGGCGGTATTCAAATTCAGTTTTAACTCATTTTAATTTACTCCATATGAAATTAAAAAATATAAAGAACGTCTTCCTTACTGCGGCAATCGGGGCGCTGCTTGCCTCCTGTGGTAAAGAGTTTGTATCCATAGATCCCAAAGGGCAATTCCTGTCAAGTAATTTTTATGCAAATGAAGAGCAGGCTTTTGGCGGATTGGTGGGAGCATATGATGTATTGCGCAAAAATGCCGGCGGCTTTGATAATATGATCACGTTTATGAATGCCGGTTCGGATGATCACTATGCCGGTGGCGGTGGCGCTACTGATGGCGCCGGCATCCAGGGTTTTTCGAACTATACGCTGAATGAAAACATCATGCCCGGCAGCTTCTGGAATGATCACTACCAGGGAGTATTCCGGGCCAACCTGCTGCTGCTGCGATTGCCTGATGTGCCCATGGACCCGTTGAAAAAAACACGGTTTACAGCTGAAGCAAAAGCGCTGCGGGCTATTTACTACTTCAACCTGGTAAGGATGTTTGGCAATATACCCTTGCTGACAGAACCGCTGACGGCGGGCAATATGTATAACGTGGAACAGGCTACACCCGAAGCTGTTTATGCGCAGATTGAGCAGGACCTGAAAGACGCCATACCGGATCTCCCGGCTTCAGTTATTCTTGCTACAGAAGGCGGGCGCCTTACAAAAGGGGCGGCCCAGGCCATGCTGGGAAAAGTGCTGCTGTATATGGGCAAAAACAGTGAAGCGGCCGCTCAGTTGGCTGAAGTAAATGGCACACCCGGACAAACCAGCCAGTATGGTTATAAACTGCTCGATGATTTTGCAGACCTGTGGGTGTTTACCAATAAATTTAATTCGGAAGGCATACTGGAATGCAATCATTCCAACCAGTCATTTGCAGATTGGGGCTTTTGGGGTAGTGGCGCCGATGAAGGAAACTCCGTGAACCAGATGGTGGGCCCGCGCAGCTACTCACGCATAAGCGCTCCGGCACCGGATATCCCGTCAGGATGGAGCTTTAATGTATTTACAGATGCATTTTATGATCTTATCAAAAATGACCCACGCTTTGAAGCGACTGTGCTGGATATGAAAACGCTGAAAGCAGATGGCCATGCAGATTATATTGATGGCTATCAGAATACGGGCTACTTTCTCAATAAGTTTATTCCCCGCATGTCAGATGTACGTACAGGTGGTGGTGCACTGGAGCTGAACTTCCAGCAAAACTCTTACATCATCCGCCTGGCAGATACTTACCTGCTGGAAGCAGAAGCGCTGGGCGGTACCGGCGCAAGGGCACAGGCATTGCTTGATGCCGTGCGTGCCCGTGCAGGGCTGGCTTCCGTACCTGTTTCCCTCGCCGCTATCAAAGCAGAGCGCCGGCTGGAGCTGGCAGGTGAGGGCCATCGCTTCTTTGACCTGGTGCGCTGAGGCGATGCAGCCGCTGCGCTGGGCAGCAGGGGCTTCCAGGCCGGTAAGAGTGAAATATTCCCTATTCCTTTCAGAGAGTTGCAGGGAACCAAGCTCGAACAAAACCCTAACTACTAAGGAATCTTTTTCTGCTAATGCTTAAAGACATTTTTATGATAAAATATAACCGTAAACTGCAACTGTTTTCTTTACTGCTGGTGACAATGGCTGTTGCATATATCCTGCAATCCTGCAAGAAAGAAACCTATTCGCTGGGGGCATTGCCCAGCCCGGATTTTGAAATACTGGCCGGCCCTGATGCAAATACAATAATACTGGTCAATAAAACGAATGAGCCGTCCATCCCATACTGGTCGGTCAATACCGGGCAGAGTGTCACTGGTGACTCTGCAAGGCTCAGGCTGATATTTGCCGGTACGTATGATATCACTTTGCAGGTAGCTGCAAAGGGTGGTATGGCTTCTGTAACCAAGCCGGTGACAATTGCTGCCAGCGATCCTACCGCCTGCAGCCCTGCAAACCCAATAGGCTTTATTGCCAGTTGCAGTGAAAAAACCTGGCGGTTAAACCCTGCAGCGGGCGCTTATATGGTAGGCCCCGGGCCCGGCAATGGGGACTGGTGGAGCAGCGGTGCTGGTGATGTTTCTTCCCGCTCCTGCGAATTCCAGGATGAGTATACTTTCCATTTCAATGCAGAAGGAACTTTTGAATATGATAACAAAGGGGATTTTTATGCAGACGGATACCTGGGCACAGGCACGCACGGCTGCGAACCTAACAGTAATCTTCCCACAGCACAGCAGGCATGGGCTTCCGGTACGTTTAAATTTTCTGTAATTGATGGTGCCGGCGTGAACGGCCTCGGGCAACTGGTGCTGAATGGCAGAGGCGCACATATCGGCTTGCAAAAAGTGCATAATGGCGGTGAAACCACCAGCGGGCCGGTGGGCAACTCCATTACTTATGATATACTGGAGATGCAGCAGAATGTAGGCGGCGCCGGCTATGACCTGCTTAAGCTGGGCGTGAATATCGGGGGCGATGCCTGGTGGACGTTTACCCTGCGTTCTTTTTAAAGTAATACATGTAAGAAAAATATCACACTCCTGCGGGAGTAAAGAAGCAATCGTAAGCACATAGCAAGCAGTTAGTGCCGGGCGGGCCTAAGGAAGAAGACGGGCCCGCCCTTTCTTTCACACCAAATACACCATCATGAGATTTATTATTATTACAATTACGGCTCTCTGCTTATATAGCTGTGCAACAAAACCGGAAAAAAAAGAACTGGTATGGTCGGATGAATTTGATTACAGCGGATTGCCCGATAGTACCAAATGGGGATACGATACAGGCGGGCATGGCTGGGGCAATAATGAGCTGCAGTACTATACGCAGGCCAGGGAAGCCAACGCATACGTAAGCGATGGCAAACTTTTTATCAAAGCCATTAAAGAAGATTATGACAGCTCCCGGTATACTTCAGCCCGGCTGGTGTCAAGAAATAAAGGTGACTGGAAATATGGCCGCATTGAAGTAAAGGCAAAGCTGCCCGCAGGCAGAGGCATGTGGCCGGCTATCTGGATGCTGCCTACCGACTGGGAGTATGGCGGCTGGCCGGAAAGCGGCGAAATTGATATAATGGAATACGTAGGGTTCAGCCCCGATTCTATATTTGCCACCGTGCATACCAAAGCGTATAACCACAGCATCGGCACCCATAAGGTATCCGGCGTGGTGCGAAAAGATGTTACCAGTGCTTTTCATGTATACGCCCTGGAGTGGGACGAAGACCTGATACGCATGTTTGTTGACGATCATCCTTACTATGAATTTAAAAATGAGAAGAAAACAAGCGAAGAATGGCCTTTTGACAAAAGGTTTCATTTGCTGATGAACATAGCAGTTGGCGGAAACTGGGGTGGTAAAATGGGAGTGAATGACTCCATATTCCCGCAGCAGATGGAAGTTGATTATGTGCGGGTTTACAAATAAATCAAATCAGCCTTATGCAAAACAAAAACAGGTTTTTACTGATCATTCCTTTTATCCTTGCGGCATGCAGCAAAGGGGGCGGGGGCGGAGAAAACCCGCCACCCGGCAATACGCCATCCAAAATTTATATAGAAGATGTTTCCCTGTTTGAAGGTAATGGCGGCACTAATACGTTTAATGTGCGGGTGCAGTTGGATAAAGCATCTGCTTCCGCCGTTTCCGTTACATATTCCACCAGCAACGGATGGGCAAAAAGCGGCGAAGACTACACAGCCGCTGTCAACCAGGTTGTCACTTTTGCCGCAGGCGAAACTTCTAAAAACATTACCATCGGCATAGTGGCTGATGATATAAAAGAAGGCGACGATGATTTTACCATTACGCTTTCCAGCCCATCCGGCGGTACCATACAAAAGGGGACAGGAAAAGTCGTCATCCGTAATGATGATACCAGGGTGGACTTTACCAATACCGGTTATGATGCGCCCGCTTCTTATCCCGGGTATGTATTGGTTTGGGCTGATGAGTTTAATACCGGTTCACTGGATGCAACAGCATGGACGGTGGAGGAAGGCAATGGCTGCCCTTCTATCTGCGGGTGGGGCAATAATGAGCTGGAGTATTACACCGGCCGCTCCGGCAATCTTTTTTTCCAGGATGGTAAAATGATCATTGAAGCAAAGCAGGAAGTTATTGGCTCAAGCAATTATACTTCTTCCAAAATCGTATCCCGCGGCAAGAAGACCTTTAAGTACGGGCGGATTGATATCAGGGCTAAATTGCCGATAGGTAAGGGTATATGGCCCGCCTTCTGGATGCTGCCGCAGGAAAACAAATACGGCGGATGGCCCACCAGCGGCGAAATTGACATTATGGAAATGGTGGGGCATGAAGGCAACCGCACACATGGCACCCTGCATTTTGGCCCCGGCCCCGGCAGCACGCAGTACAACAGGCACACCACTTTGTCCAGCGGCAATCTTACCGACCAGTTTCATGTGTATTCTGTTGAGTGGAAGGAAGACCAGATCACCTGGTTCCTGGATGGGGTGCAGTTTTCGCAGGCCAATAAAGCAGACCTGAACCTGGGCGGCGCCCCTTACCCGTTTAATGAAGATTTCTTTTTTATCATCAACCTGGCCGTGGGCGGCAACTGGCCGGGCAATCCTGATGCCACTACTTATTTTCCGCAATGGCTGATTGTGGACTATATCCGGGTGTATCAGCAGTAATAGGATAAGGCTCTGCATAAAAGCACAGGCAGAATTTTTCTTTCCTGTGCTTTTTTATGATTATTTATCATCAGGCTGCCAGAATGGCTATTCACAGTTTCCCCACACCAGCCGGGAGGAGAACCACCTTTTTCCTAACTTGCGGCCATGCAACAGTACCTCAGCCTGCTTCAGCATATACTTGACCACGGTACGGACAAAAGCGACCGTACCGGCACCGGCACCCGCAGCGTATTTGGCTACCAGGTACGCTTTGACCTGCAAAAAGGATTTCCGTTAGTTACCACCAAGAAAATTCACCTGAAGAGCATTATACATGAGCTGCTCTGGTTTTTGAAGGGTGAAACCAATATTGCTTATCTCAAAGAAAACAAGGTTTCCATCTGGGACGAATGGGCGGACGAAAATGGTGAGCTGGGGCCGGTATACGGTAAGCAGTGGCGGAGTTGGGAAGGCAGAAATGGTGTGGTGGCGGATCAAATTACAGATCTGATTACGCAAATAAAAAAGAACCCCGACAGCCGCCGCCTCATTGTGAGCGCCTGGAATGTGAGCGACCTGCCGGAAATGGCATTGATGCCCTGCCATGCGCTGTTCCAGTTTTATGTGGCTGATGGCCGGCTGAGCTGCCAGCTTTACCAGCGGAGTGCGGATGTTTTTTTAGGAGTGCCATTTAATATTGCTTCTTATGCATTGCTTACGATGATGATTGCACAGGTATGTGATCTGGAGCCGGGGGAGTTTGTGCATACCTTCGGCGATGTGCATATCTACAGCAACCATATGGAGCAGGTAGCTCTGCAACTGGCAAGGGAGCCGCTGCCGCTGCCCGTGATGAAGCTGAACCCGGCGGTAAAAAACATCTTCGATTTTTCTTTTGAAGATTTTACACTGGAAAATTATCAATGCCACCCGGCGATAAAAGCCCCTGTAGCCGTATGATCATCTCCCTGGTAGTGGCTGCGGCCAACAATCATGTAATAGGAAAAGACAACCAGCTCCTCTGGAAGCTGCCCAATGATATGCGCCATTTTAAAAACATCACCTGGGGTATGCCGGTGGTAATGGGGCGCAAAACATTTGAATCGCTCGGCAGGCCATTGCCGGGAAGAAAAAACCTGGTGCTCACCAAGCAGGCTGACTGGGAAGCGGAGGGAGTGCTGCCGGTAAAAAAAATAGAAGATGCCATCTTCCTGGTGCAGCAAATGGATGTAAAAGAAATGATGGTGATAGGCGGTGGCGAAATTTACCAGGCGGTATTTGACAAAGCCAAACGAATATACCTGACACGGGTGGACGGGGAGCCGGAAGGAGATACATTCTTTCCCCCGATTGATCCAAAGAAATGGAGGCTGGTAAGCAAGCAGGACCAGGAAGCGGATGAAAAGCATGCTTACAATTATTCTTTCCAGGTCTGGGAAAAGATTTTTTAATAAAATCAAAAGGCAAAAGAAAAATTTAACAGGGAAAGAGAGAGCGGGTTGCCCGGAATATAAAGCAACCGGTTTTGCGATTAACAGGCCTGTTGTGCCGCGTCTCCTTTCTGCACATTATCCTGCCACATGTATTCACCCCTGCAATTAGCTGCAAAATACCTGCGCTATCTTTTTACAGCCTCTAACGGGAAGGGCCACGGCATGCATTCACCGTTTATATTTGAGTTTATCACAAAACTGATGAATGATACCACGCAGTACCCTGCTTATGCACAGGTAGAGGCATTGCGCAGGCAATTGAGAAAGGAAAATGCAGTGCTGGTAGTGGAGGATATGGGCGCCGGATCAGGCCACCGGCAAAGCAGCCGGCGCAAAGTAAAAGATATAGCCCGACACGCCGCCAAGCCGGCCAGGTATGGTCAACTGCTTTATCGTATGGTCAGGCATTATCAGCCGGAGCGGGTAATGGAACTGGGCACCTCCCTGGGGCTGACCACCGCTTACCTGGCCCTGGCGCAGCCTTCCGCACCGGTAATAACGATGGAAGGCGCAAAAGCCGTGGCTGCCAAAGCAAAAGAGAACCTGCAATGGCTCGGTGCCGGGAATGTGACACTGGTGGAGGGAAACTTTGATGATACACTGGCGCCTGTACTGCAGCAGCAGGGCCGGCTTGATTTTGCTTTTATTGATGGCAATCACCGGCTGGAGCCCACTGTCCGGTATTTTGAGCAAATGCTGCCCTGCCTGCATGCAGGTTCCATCCTGGTATTTGACGATATACACTGGAGCCGGGAAATGGAGCAGGCCTGGCATACCATACAGGCGCACGATGCGGTACGCTGTACCCTCGACCTTTTCTTTATCGGCATTGTATTTTTCCGGAAGGAGTTTTACGAAAAGCAGCATTTTACCATCCGTTTCTGACAGGGCATTGCATAGCGCCTGTTTTTTAATATCTTCGGCAGGGATTATATAAGCTATCAATAAATCTTTTTCTTTTCATGATTATCGGCCTGCTGAAAGAACCGGCTCCTGAAACAAGAGTATCGCTGCTGGCAGAAGCCGTGGCAGCATTGGTAAAAAAAGGAATCAATGTATATGCAGAAGCAGGCGCAGGGGAAAAAGCGTTTTGTGCAGATGCGGAATATGCAAAAGCCGGCGCTGAAATAAAAACAAGGGCGGAAGTTTTGTCTCATTCAGATATACTGCTGTCTGTACATGCCCTGCCGCAGGAAGAAATCTCAAAGCTATCGTCCGGAATAGTATTAGGTGTATATCAGCCTCTCTACCAGCCGGAACTCATGAAGGCATGGGCATCTGCCGGGCTCACTGTTTTTTCACTTGATATGCTGCCGCGTACCACCCGTGCGCAATCCATGGATGTGCTGAGCTCGCAGGCGAATATTGCAGGGTATAAAGCTGTATTGCTGGCGGCTAACAGCTATGGCCGTTATTTCCCTATGTTTATGACAGCAGCAGGAAGTATAGCGCCGGCCAAAGTGCTGATATTGGGTGCCGGAGTGGCGGGCCTGCAGGCTATTGCCACGGCAAAAAGACTGGGCGCTG
>DAOLFO010000474.1:0-1797 GCA_035326305.1 Chitinophagaceae bacterium | reverse complement strand
CAACCTCAACCTCAAACTTTAAACTTTAAATCTCTCCCGCCTCCCCCTTTCCCATAAAAAATTCATACATTTCTATCACCATCCTGCGAAAGCCGCCCCTTTCCGGGCAAGCCCTCTGTCATTTTATCACCATTAAACGAAACAAATGAAAGCAATGCTTTTTTGCCTGGTTGCCTGTGCAGCCTTCGCCGCCTGCCAGCCAGGCGCAGAAAAAAACACCAGTACGGAAACACTCAATGAGGCGGTGGAAACGGACAGCATCCTGCAGGTAATCAGGAAAGAAACGGATAACTTTTTTAATGCCGACTATACCGCATGGACCACCACCTGGGCCCATGAAAGCTATACCATGCAGGGCTGGAACAACGATGACAGCACCTTCAGCACGGCTATCGGATGGGACGCTATAAACAAACAGGGAAAAGAATGGATAGAAAAATACTATGCCAATGGCAAGAATATCATTCACCCGGAAGTAAGGCGGGAAAAGCCGGTGGTGAAATTTTTTAATAATAATACAGCTTGGCTTTTCTGGAAGCAGTATAATGCAGATGCTGGAAAAAAACTTTATTCGCTAAGCCAGGAAACAAGGATAATGGAAAAGAAAGCGGATGGATGGAAGATTGTAAGCGTACTGTCTTACTGGGATTACAAAAACAAAATTCCAGCAGACAGCCTGCCGCAGGGACTTGAATAATTTTTTTTATAAAATCGGGTGCGTCAAACATCATTAATGTTTATGCTCATTTCTTTACCCTCCGCAAACCTTGCGCATCTTTGCGGCCAGAGAAGTAATAACCACAAAGAAAATAAAAGGACACCGCAAAAAAACGCACCAATTTATGCTGATTGAGATTATTTCTTATCAGTGCTACATAGCATGAAAATAATTTTTCAGGCATGATAAGCTGCCTAACACCGGCCTGCCTTAACTTTATGCCTTAAGCATCCTGATTCAACATGAAAAGAACCTGCCTGTTTTTAGTTATCCTCTCCGCCACTTTTCTTTCAGCCACCACATCGGTAAGCGCTCAGCCTGAAAAAGCAACAGCGGCCATTCAGCAGCTCATGCAGGAAGAAGCCGTAATAGGATTATCAGTGGCTGTGGTAAAAAACGGAAATATCATCTATAATGAATCATTTGGCTGGAAAAACAGGGAAACACAAACACCGCTGACAAATGAGTCCATCTTCCGCATTGCTTCTATCTCCAAATCCTTTACCGCCACAGCACTGATGCAACTGGTGGAAAAAGGAAAACTTTCACTGGATGATGATGTGAGCAACCTGGTGGGCTTTAAAGTAATAAATCCCAAATACCCGGATACAAAAATCACACTGCGGCACCTGCTTTCCCACCGCTCCGGCATCAACGACAGCCAGGGATATTTTTCACTTGACGCCATCAACCCTGATAAAAATCCCAACTGGGCCAAATGCTATAACGATTATGAGCCGGGAAAGGGGTATCAATACTGCAACCTCAACTTCAACATGGCCGGTGCCATACTGGAGCGGGCTACCGGCGAACGTTTTGATAAGCACATCCAGAAAAAGATTTTAAAACCGATGAAGCTATATGGCGGTTACCGGATAGACGGGCTGGACTCCACCCGCTTTGCCACCATTTATGAATATGACAGCGCCGGAAATTTCAAAGCCGCTCCCGCAGCCTATGCACCGCGCAGGGAAGAAATAGCCGCTTATGTGCAGGGCTACAGCACACCCATTTTTTCACCTACCGGTGGCATGAAGATATCGGCCGCTGACCTGGCCCGCTATATGACCATGCACATG
>DAOLFO010000127.1:0-8595 GCA_035326305.1 Chitinophagaceae bacterium | reverse complement strand
CGGCTTTTCTTCGTAGCTGGGGATGGGCTTATCGTTGGTATAGTCCCAGCCGGTGCCGCGGGTGGGTTTGAATTTAAACTCCCGTATTACTTTGCGGCTGGCCTGGTCAAATTCATAAATGCTCATGCCTTCAAGGTTCATGGCATACAGGCGGCTGCCATTGGTGTTGAACAATACTGATTTGGTACCCGGAGCGGCTTTTAGCAGTTCTGTTTTGGTATACACCAGATTTTCATAAGGGGCGGGGATAGTATCTTTTTCCGGGGCTACTTTTTTAATTTCTTCCTCCCGGTATAAGCTGCTTGTGAAAAACGTGGTATCACCAATGCTGTACAGGGAGCCCTGTACAGCGCTGCCCTGGCAAGCTGCGATGGCAAGGGAAATGGTAAAACAGGTGCTTATAAGCTGCATAGGCCGGCCTTGTTATTTTAAATGGCTGATAATAAAAGTTTTGTTGCTAAACTGCTTATGTACAGGACGTTAGTGCCGGGTACAATTTGAAGTACCAAATTTCGTTAAAAGCCTGTACTGATTAGACAAATTTTTCCTATATTTTTGCACGGTTTTTGAACCGTCCGGAAACTTCTAAAAAAATTGCCTGATGATCAAAAAACTCTTACCGGCACTGGCAGTCATCGTGCTGCTGGCAAGCTGCTCCAGCCTCAAGCCGGTTGGTTTTACCAGTAATAAGCAAACAGTGGCTCCGGCGGCTGTTAATGAAGTGCCTGTGAGCCAGGCTAATAAAAATGAGATAAAATTCCTGGAGAATATTGCGGTAGACCCGCAGGCTACTATCATGGAGCACCAGGCGGTGACCACTTCTAAAAAAAGCGATGCGGCTAAGGGCAAGCCGGCTTCTGATATTGAGGCCTACCTGAACCGTGGCCCTTCCATTGAAAATGCCTCCCCTCTTCAGCTAAAGTATGCCCTGCTGCTGAATACAGATGTGGAGCAACTGGACAATCTTGACTTACTGGAGTCTGTGGATGAATGGTACGGCACACCATACAGGTACGGCGGCACTACCAAAAAAGGAGTGGACTGCTCTGCTTTTGTACAGGCGGTATACCTCGCCACATTTGCCGTTTCCCTGCCCCGTACTGCCAGGGATCAGTATCATTCTTCCCGCATTATTTCTGCGGTGGAGCTGAAAGAAGGCGATCTCCTGTTTTTTAATACTACTGGCGGTATATCACATGTGGGCATTTACCTGCGCAATAACAAGTTTGTGCATGCTTCCAGCTCACAGGGAGTGGTGATTAGCGATATTTTTGATCCTTATTACCTGAAGCGTTATATAGGAGCAGGCCGGATAGAAAAGCCTGCGGCGAATAATTAACTTTTAGATGATTGAGTAACTACATCATTTTAAAAAGCTGGTAACCATACCAGCTTCTTCTTTGATATAACCTTCCGTTAAAAAGATTTAAAGCGCAATCTTTTCTTTATCGTCTCCAGCACCGGCTGTATATCAGGCGTAAACTTCCAGTAGATTACCATGCCCAGGTACAGCAGTAAAAAAGCGCTGCTCCGTAATACAAGCCCTGCTAAGCCGCCCACCTGCCTGAACAGGAAATAGCAAATGACATAAGAAATACCTGCCGACAGGATAGTGTACAGGGTATACCTGGTAAAGGGGAACAACCGGAATTTTTTCCATAAAAAACCGATGCGGATAGCATTGTAGATGCTGATGGATACCAGGTTGGCAATGGCAGGGCCTAGTATATCATAGCGCTTAGCCATGATGTAAGTGAGCGGCAGCATCAATGCCAGCAGTATCACGCCACTAACCAACTGGAACCGCCAGTAGTTGGAAGTGCCGATGATTTCTGTGTTTACACCTGTACCAAGGTCAACGACCCTGGTCAGCCCCAGGAAAATAAATGCAGAAAAGCCAAGCAGGTATTCCTGCTGCAGGCCAAAAGTGAGGATGGCTTCAGTGTAATTTAAGGCAATTAATGAAAAGAGCAGGCAGGCAAAGATTAACAGGTTGATGGAGGAGCGCTGATAAATCTGCTGCAGCCGCGGCTGATTTTTTTCTTTCCAGGCGCGGGACAAATGGGGCAGTGTGGTGGCAATAATGCTGCGCTGGGGCGCCTGTATCACGCTGGTCAGGATAGTGGCCAGGCCAAAGACGGCTACTTTTTCCATCCCGTCTTTTAATACAGAGGCAATAACCAGCGAATCAAAAACCAGTGAAATGGAAAAGATAAGTGTGCCGGAATAAACAAAGGAGCAAAGGGTAAGTATTTTTTTCAGGTATCTCCTGGTCACTTTGCTGGGGCGGAAGGAAAAATGGATACGGCCTTTGGCAAAAAGATAAATAAAGAGGATAAGGGCAATAACGGGATATGTAAAGGAATAAAGCTTGATAAACATATCAAAATCCTTTACCACTCCCAGGTACAGCAGCACGATCAGCAGCGTCACCAGCAGCCGCCACTGCACTTCCCGGAGAAAATTGGTAAGCACCGGCTTTCCCATTTGCCAGGTATATACTTCCAGTATGTTGTAGATGGTAAGCCCAAACCCCAGCGGGAAGATCCAGTAGTAATAAATGAGCAGCTCCGGTGAGTTGGAGCCGAACTTCCTGATCACGATATCCCGGAAAAACCACCCCGCCACAGCCACCAGTATAAAGCCAATGGTGCCCATCAGCAGGGCCCAGGTGATCATATCATTCTTGCGCGGTTCCAGGTGATCATCGTAATAATGATAAAACTTATAGATATAAGCGGGCATAGCCAGGTTGGCAAAGGCCATCATCATGGTGGCAATGGATATAAAAATGCTGGTCAGCCCGTACTGCGTGGTGGTAAACAAGCCTTCTTTCGTAAAGAAATAGACATTGAGCAGGCCAATGGCAAAGCCAAAATAAATGACAAGCGATGCTATAATGCTTTGCCTCCTGATATTGCTCATACTGTAAAGATAGCCGGTTTAGCTGCCGGATGGAGAAAGGTGCTTATGCTGCTTTTTTGATTTGTATGTAATAGTTTTTATCAACGCTGAATGTATCACCTTCGCGGGCAGGCAACTGTTGCCATTGCTCAGTTGGCTGCAGGGTGTGCTCAGTATCGCCCGCCTTTACCTTTACCGGCATATTGAAGCCGGGCACACAACTGGCCCAGCGGTAAGCAATAGATGTTCCTTCGGCTTTATACTCCAGCACCGGTATGGATGACTGGCGCAGGTACTGGTCAAATATTTTAGAAAGATCCTTGCCGGATTTTTCTGTAAAATACTGCTCTACTTTGGCAGAAGTGGTAATGCCGTGATAGAAATCCTTATTCAGCCCGCGCAGTATCTGGCGAAATGTTTCGTCATTGCCTATCACCTGCCGGATGGTGTGCAGCAGGTTGGCTCCTTTGGGATACATGTCGCCGCTGCCTTCCTCATTGACGCCATATGGCCCGATAACGGGCGACCGGTTAGCAATGCCGCGGCGCAGCCCCTGGCAGTATTCATCTGCGGCCTGCTTACCATATTCACACTCTACAAATAACACTTCAGAGTACGTGGTAAATCCTTCATGTATCCACATATCTGCTATATCTTCTGTCGTGATATTGTTGGCAAACCATTCGTGCCCTGTTTCATGTATGATGATATAATCCCACTTCATGCCCCAGCCACTCCGGGAAAGATCCATGCCGAGGTAGCCGTCCTTGTACTGGTTCCCATACGCCACAGCGCTCTGGTGCTCCATGCCAAGGTGATGGGTCTCCACCATCTTATAGCTGTCTTTGTAAAAAGGGTAGGGGCCAAACCAATGTTCAAAACATTTCATCATCCGGGCCACATCGCGGCCAAACTGTTTTTTGGATGCTTCCACATTATAGTCCAGCACCCAGTAGCTGCAGTCCAGCTTTCCTTCTTCGCCGGTATAGCTGTCTGTCCAGTTGGCATATTTACCAATATAGGGGATGATATTGTAGTTGTTGATAGGGCTTTCCACCACCCATACATATTTTTTCAGCCCTTTTGCGGGAGTGGTAACCCCCTGCAGGTTGCCGTTGCCTACTGCTACCAGGCTGTCCGGTACGGTAATGGACAAGGCAGCGCCATTATCCGGCTCATCTCCCTGGTAGTCTTTGCACGGGTACCATACGCTGGCGCCCAGGCCCTGGCAGGCTACTGTTATCCAGGGGCGGCCCAGCTTATCTTTTTGCCATACCCAGCCCCCGTCCCAGGGAGCATTAGCTGCTTTGCGCGGCACGCCATGATAATACAGCTCTATCTTATCCGATGGCTTTTTATCGGCAGCCGGCCATTCAAGCAAGTAAACATTTTTATTCCTGGAAAACTTTAAAGCCTTGCCGTTGTAAATGGCTTTGTCAAGTATCATCGGCTCCTGCAGGTCTATCTGCATATAGTGGTATGGCGTTTTGGTACGCTTAAACCGGATGGTTACTTTGCCGCTGATGGTCTGGGCTGTAATATCCGGTTTCACTTCGATGGCGTAATGCTGTATGTCCCACCACTGGCGGCCGGGGCCGTTGCTGCCCCGCAGGGTGTCCTGCTCTGTAAATTTATTTTTTGACTGGCCCAACTGCCCGTAGGAGCAAACGGTGAGCAACAGGCTGAAAGAAAGAAAGAAAAAGAGCCGTGAATGTTTGAGCATAGTATTGTTTTGATAAGTAAATTTAACCGTTTATGCGATATATGCTGCACAGGATGGGTTATATGCTGCCGCTCCTTACAGGAGCGCTGGCAATACTGGCTGGTTGCACTGGCCATAAAAATTCCGGTAAAAAAATATTTCATTACAATGAGCAAACCGGCATTGCCTCACTCGACCCTGCATTTGCCAAAAACCAATCCATCATGTGGCCGGTGCACCAGTTGTACAACACGCTGGTGGAAATAGACGACAGCCTGCGCATTGTACCTTCGCTGGCGCACAGCTATACGGTATCGGACGACAGGCGCACATATACTTTTTTGCTGCGCAATGATGTATTCTTTCATGATGATCCGGCTTTTCCCGGAGGGAAAGGAAGAAAGCTGACGGCAAAAGATGTGGCCTACAGCTTTTCACGCATTATTGATAAAAAAACAGCCAGCCCCGGCGCCTGGATATTTAATGGAAAAGCAGATACCATCGCCCCGTTTACGGCTATTGACGATACCACTTTTCAACTCCGGCTGCTGCGCCCTTATCACCCGATACTGGGTATTTTATCCATGCAATATTGTTCCGTGGTTCCGCAGGAAGCAGTGGATAAGTATGGGAATGATTTCAGGCGGCACCCGGTAGGTACGGGGCCATTTCGCTTTGTAGCCTGGGAAGAAGGGCAGGCGCTGGTGCTGAAAAAAAATGACAGCTATTTCGAAACAGATAGCATGGGTCAGCGACTTCCTTATCTCGATGGCATTAAAGTAAGTTTTTACGACAGTAAGGCCACTGAGTTTTTATTGTTCAGGCAAAAGAAGCTGGATTTTATTAATGACATTGAATCTTCTTTTAAAGATGAAGTGCTGACCAAGCAGGGCCGGCTCCGTAAAGAATGGGAGGATAAAATTGTATTGCAGGTAAGCCCGTACCTCAATATTGAATACCTCGGCTTCCTGACGGATACGTTAAATACATTGCTAAAAGACTCCCCGCTGCGCTGGAAAAAAATAAGACAGGCGATCAACTATGGATTTGACCGGCGCAAGATGATACTCTACCTGCGCAACTCATTAGGTACACCGGCAGAGTCTGGATTTGTACCGGCAGGGCTGCCATCATTTAATGATACACTGGTAAAAGGTTATTACTACGATCCGGAAAAATGCAGGCAGTTGCTGGCTGAAGCAGGCTTTCCGGGTGGTAAAGGCCTGCCGGTTATTAAGCTGCTTACCGTGGCGATCTATGCTGATATGGGAGATTTTATTGCCAAGCAATTAAGCGAATCAGGCATACCGGTGCAGGTGGAAACCGTGCAAAAATCATTGCTGCTGGAAATGACATCTAACTCCCGTGCGCTGTTCTTTCGCGGTAGCTGGATAGCCGACTATCCCGATGCAGAAAATTATTTATCTGTTTTTTACTCACGCAACCCGGCCCCGCCCAATTACACACGGTACAATAATCCTGTTTTTGATGTATTGTTTGAAAAGGCCATTGCAGAAACGGATGACTCACTCCGGTATGAGCTGTATCGCAAAGCAGACCAGGCGGTGATTAATGATGCACCAGTAGTGCCGCTGTGGTATGATAAGGCAGTACACCTGCTGCAGCCGCATGTAAAAGGCTTTCATTCAAATGCGCTAAACCTGATGGAGCTGCGAAAAGTAAAGATGGACTGAGCTGAATCAATGCATATATCTTCCTGCTGCTATATCTTGTTGTACTTGCTTTTTCATCTGTGCCAGAAATTCTGGTTGCAGTGTTAAAGGCTTTTCCCCCGTTGCAGATTCCCAAAATGCTCTTAGTTTCAGCATATCCTTATTGCCGGCATTAGGCATATTAAATTGCTTCATGTCCGGCTTGATGCAGGGCATCTGGCCTGGCAGCAGTACCAGCGTATTGCCATTGGCCAGCAAAGTGCCGGGAACATCTGAGTGGTAAATAGCAGGATTATTTAACCGTAGTATATTTTGCGGCAGGCTGATCTTCCGTTCCGGGAAAACACGCAGTGTATTAATGCCTGTGCTGTCAGGGAAGAATGGCTTATTGTTTTTTTGCGCATTGGCAGCGGTACAGGCGGCGGCCAGCAGCAATATGGTCAATAGTATTTTCATGGCTTTTCTTTTAAAGGTACCTGTTTTCTCATTTCCTTGTACGCATTGATGAGGCCATTGGTGGATGAGTCATGGCTGCTTACCTGTGCATCGCCTGTCAGCTCGGGCAGCACTTTATTAGCCAGTTGCTTACCCAGTTCCACTCCCCACTGGTCAAAGCTGAATATATTCCAGATGATGCCCTGTACAAATATTTTATGCTCATAAAGGGCAATAAGCTGGCCAAGCGTGAATGGTGTGATTTCTTTAACCAGGAATGAATTAGTGGGACGGTTGCCATCAAATACTTTAAAAGGCAGCAGTCGTTTGATTTCTTTTTCGCTCAATCCCTGCTTTTCCAGTTCTGCTTTTGCCGTTGCTGCTGTTTTGCCATTCATCAGCGCTTCTGTTTGTGCAAAGAAATTGGAAAGCAGCTTTACATGATGATCGCCGGTGGGGTTGTGAGAAATAGCCGGTGCAATGAAATCGCAGGGGATCACCGGGGTGCCCTGGTGAATGAGTTGGTAAAAAGCATGCTGCCCGTTGGTGCCCGGCTCACCCCATATCACCGGACCGGTGGCATAGCTGATTGCATTACCATTGCGATCGGTGCTTTTACCATTGCTTTCCATATTTCCCTGCTGAAAATAAGCCGGGAAGCGGTGCATGTACTGGTCATAGGGGAGAATGGCTTCTGTCTGCGTACCATAAAAATTGGTATACCACAATCCGATCAGCGCCATCAGCACGGGTATATTTTTTTGAGGTACCGTGTTTTTAAAATGCAGATCGGTGTGGTGAGCGCCGCGGAGCAACTGCTCAAAATTTTTATAGCCGATGCTCAGCGCAATGGAAAGGCCGATAGCGCTCCACAGCGAATAGCGGCCGCCCACCCAGTCCCAGAATTCAAACATATTCTTTTTGGCAATGCCGAATTTCACCACTTCTTTTTCATTGGTGGACAGTGCCGCAAAGTGCAGGGCAATATGCTTTTCATCCTTTGCTTTTTTAAGGAACCATTGCCGGGCGGTATGGGCATTGGTCATGGTTTCCTGCGTGGTAAAGGTTTTGGAAGCAATCAGAAAAAGTGTGCGCTCCGGAGTTACCTTCTTCAGCGTTTCGGTGATGTGCGTGCCATCCACATTGGATACAAAAAAAGTTTCTATCCCTTCCTGCTGGTAAGGCTTCAGCGCTTCCGTGACCATCAGCGGGCCCAGGTCGCTGCCGCCTATGCCGATATTTACAATATACTTTATGCGCTTGCCCGTGTAGCCACGGTGCTCACCGCTGTGGATGGCTTCGCAGAAGTTTTGCATTTTCCGTAATACCTTTTTTACCGCAGGCATTACATTTTCTTTGCCCACGTATACCGGCTCTCTGGAAAAATTGCGGAGCGCTGTATGCAGCACTGCACGGTTTTCGGTTTCATTGATAGCTTCCCCGCTGAACATGGCAGCGATACCTTCCTTTAATTTTGTTTCTTTGGCTAACTGCTGCAAGAGTTCCAGCGTTTCATCCGTGATAACATTTTTGGAGTAGTCAAATAGTATATCATCAAAGCGGAGGCTGTATTTTGCGAAGCGGTCTTTATCTGCAGCAAATAATTCCCTCATGTGCCGGCCTTTCATTTCAGCAGCGTGATTTACTAAAGCTTGCCAGGCGGCGGTATGGACAGGGTTGATTTTGGGCAGCATGAGAACAGTAGGTTTACAGGTTTGAAAAAATGACAAGGGATTGCTGCACCATTTCCGGTGTGATATCAAGGTGCAGTACCAGCCTTACCCGGTGCGGGGCTATGGCATAGGCCAGTATGTTTTGCTCTTTGAGCCGGGCCACCAGCGCAGGGGCTCCCTGTGCATCGTGCAACTCAAAGATGATGAT
>DAOLFO010000473.1:0-1808 GCA_035326305.1 Chitinophagaceae bacterium | reverse complement strand
CATTGTTTTGCAGCAATTGGCGCAGCTCAGGCAATCCGTTTCCTGCCAAACCTCTTTTTCCAGTTGCGCTATTTTTGTATTCAATCCTTTTGGCGCAGCTTTTTCAAGGCGGGTAAGGTAGCTCCGCATAGCTCTTTTATTGTCTTTTGCCTTTTTTCTAAAAGCCCGGAGATTAACAGGTGAAATGGTACTCATGCGCCGAAGATAACAGAAAAATCCTCATCGGAAATCAGCCCGTTTCCGACATTTTATGAAGACAATGCCGGTACATTTCCTGCACCTGGCCGGGGCTAAACCAACTATACGCCTCGTCTTTCCTGAACCAGGTAAGCTGGCGCTTGGCATACCGGCGGGTGTTTTGTTGTATTTGAGCTACAGCTTCAGCAAGGGATATGTTGCCATCAAGATAATCAAACAACTCCTGGTACCCTACTGTCTGCAACGCATTTAAGTTCCTGAACGGCTGTAGCTGCCTTACTTCGTCCAGCAATCCCTTCTCCATCATGCTTACCACCCGCTGGTTAATTCTTTCATACAGTTCCGGCCTGGGAAGTGTAAGGGCTGTTTTAATAACCCGGAATGGCCTGGCTGTTTTCTCTCCTTTCTGAAAGTCTAAAATAGATTTGCCTGTAGCCATCACCACCTCCAGCGCCCGCATCACCCTTTGCGGATTTTGTATTTCCTTAAACAGGTGAGCCTGCGGGTCTTTTTCCTGCAATTGTTGCCGGAGCCACTCAAGCCCGTGATGATCATATTGCTGCTGCAGCATATCCCGGATGGAAGATGGTATTCCCGGTATTTCATCCATTCCTTCACAAAATGCCCGGATATACAACCCTGTACCCCCCACCATGACAGCAACATCCTTTTTCAAAAAGATGTGATTTACTTTTTCTAAAGCATACTGCCCGAACACAGCAGCAGAAACATTGTCCTGTACAGAATGGGAAGCGATAAAATAATGTGGCACTTCTTCCAGTTCGGCTGCTGACGGCCGCGCCACCCCGATATTCATCTCCCGGTAACATTGCCTGCTGTCTGCTGAAATAATAGCAGTATCAAACCGCTTTGCCAGGTCTATGCCCACGCTTGTTTTCCCTGCTGCAGTAGGGCCGGCTACGATGATAACTGTTTTATTAGCACCGGTCATCTAAAATACCTGGAAAGCGCTGCCCCACATGAAATGATAAGCTGTGCAGCTTGTTATGTAATTTATAAATAATGAAGCTTTGCTTTAACACCTTTAATATTCTTCTTCCTCGCTTGCCTCCTCGCTACCACCTGTATCTTCACCATCTTCGTCTTTTTCTCCAAAACCTTCTCCCACCTGTGATAAATCATATTTCTCTTCCACATCAGCAAACTTTTCACCCAGCAGTCCCTTGGTACCATACTGGCTGGGGCCAATACCCTCTGCACGCACCGTTGACGGGTAAGATATTTTAGCGTTTTCTTCTTTGCTTACATTGATCAGCTCTACCAGGAAAGTCCAGTTCTTATTAAAATCGTATACGTATATAAACTTCTGGTTGGGGTCTTTTATCTCTGATCCCACCAATGTCTCATCCATCAGGAGCGGCGGCGCCTTGTATTCTTTATCATATTTCTCCAGCGTAATTTCCTTGCCCCTTTGCCAATGGTCATTGCTGCGGTAAAATGTGGCCTTGTGCTTATTGTCAAACTCATAAGCTTTTAATATCGCCTCATGAAGCTCCCGAAAAAGCTGGTTGTGCCGTATGACCACATCCCTGTAAATGCTTTCGTCTTCTTCAAAGTAGACCCTGAATTTTAAAATCGCCATGCTACAA
>DAOLFO010000472.1:0-1810 GCA_035326305.1 Chitinophagaceae bacterium | reverse complement strand
TACTGCTTTTTTAAACTGGTTGCCCCTGTCCTCATAGTTTTTAAACAAATCAAAACTGGCGCAGGCAGGGCTGAGCAGCACCACATCTCCTTTTGTTGCAAAATGAAATGCCACCTGCACACATTCAACAGCGCTTTCTGTATTTACGATAGTGCTTGCTACTCCGCCAAAGGCCTCATGTATCTTGCGGTTGTCTGTACCAAGGCAAATAATCGCCTTTACTTTTTCTTTTACCAGGTCGGCTATCAGGCTGTAGTCATTGCCTTTGTCCACTCCGCCCAGTATAAGGATAACAGGTTTTGTCATACTCTCCAGCGCATACCAGGTAGAGTTGACATTGGTAGCTTTGCTATCGTTGATAAACTCCACGCCGCGTACAGTAGCCACCGGCTCCATGCGGTGCTCCAGGCTCTGGAAGTCCTGCACGGCCTCCCTTATTTTTTCTTTCCGGATATCCATCGTGGCTCCGGCCACACATGCTGCCATCGTATTATACTGGTTATGCCTGCCCTTGAGGGCAAAATCAAATACGCTCATGCTGATAAAGTCTTCACCGGTCCTTACGTACATGTCCCCGTCTTTAATAAAAGCTCCTTTGGTTATTTCTGATTTCATACTGATCGGCAGTTGTTTTGCGTGAATGTCAAATTGGTTGATATAGCTCATCGTCACCTCATCGTCAGCACAGTAGATAAAATAATCTTCCGGCTGCTGATTCATGGTGATACGGAATTTGCTTTTTATATAGTTTTCAAACTGATAGTTATAGCGGTCAAGATGGTCTTCGGTGATATTGGTCATGATGGCGATGTCCGGCCGGAAGCTCTTAATATCATCTAACTGAAAGCTGCTGATCTCCACCACGTATACCGGCCTGGGATCAACGGCTACCTGCCGGGCAAACGACACGCCTATATTTCCTACCAGTGCAGCATCCAGGCCGCCTCTTTTACAGATATGGTAGGTAAGCGCCGTCGTAGTTGTCTTACCATTGCTGCCGGTGACAGCTATGATTTTACTTTTTCCTTTATGACGGTAGGCCAGCTCTATCTCACTGATAACCGGGATGCCCTTCTCGCGGATCTTTTTCACCAGCTCATTTTTTTCCGGTATGCCCGGGCTTTTTACCACTTCGTCTGCCTGCAGGATGACAGCTTCCGAATTTTTCCCTTCTTCAAACTGCACACCTGCCTCCACCAACTCTCCCCTGTAACTATCTTTCAAAGAACCTGCATCAGAAAGAAACACATCATACCCTTCTTTGCAACCAAGCAGTGCTGCACCTGTGCCGCTTTCCCCGCCTCCTAATATGATCAGTCTCTTTCCCATAGATTTTCTTTTTTGCTGCGCAAAAAAGAACAACGCTTTTTATCAGCTTCAGAGGGTATTGGCTTTCTGCTCCGCGTGTACGGAAATTGGTTCTTCACAAGCATCAGTCTTGGGTAATGCACCACAATAACTTGCTATCAGAGGTCGTTCTCAAAAGGTGGTTAAAAACAGTGGCCGGTTTTTCATTAAATCCTTCCCTTTACCTTATATCCTGTCTATCTCAGCTTCAATGTTGCAATGCTCAGCACCACACACAAAACGGTTACAATCCAGAACCTCGCTACAATCTTTGCTTCATGGTATCCTTTCTTCTGGTAGTGATGGTGCAGCGGGCTCATCAGGAAGATGCGCCGCCCCGTACCGTATTTGCGTTTGGTATATTTAAAATAGCTGACCTGCAGTGTCACACTCAGCACTTCCACCAGGAACACCCCGCAGAAAATAGGTATCAGCAATTCTTTATGCACAATGATGGCAATAG
>DAOLFO010000126.1:0-8632 GCA_035326305.1 Chitinophagaceae bacterium | reverse complement strand
AAAGTCTGTTTCTTTCCATAATTTATCTGCGCGGGCAGCCAGCGCTTTTTCTGCTGTATTTCCATTTTGAAAATACTGGCGCACACAGAGCAGCCCCTGCAGCATGAAGGAAGTTTCCACCAGGTCGCCGCCATCATCTTTTTTGCTGAAGGGTTTTACTTTCCCTGTTTCACCATTCCACCAGTGCGGCCAGGCGCCATGAAAGCGGTCGGCCGTTTCCAGGAAGGAAACAATCTTTTCCAGCCGCTGCCTTCCTTCTTCTCTTGTAATAAAATTTCGTTCTATACCAACCAGTATGGCCATTACACCAAATCCGCCGCCGCCGCTGGTCACGATATGCTTATCGTTTTGCGGGTATACATCATCTGCATGAAAGCGTTCCCTGGCCAGCCCGCTGTTTGGCTCTGCACCATCCCAGAAATACCGGAAGGTTTTTTGCTGCACTTCGGTAAACAGCGATTCTTCGGCAGCATCTTTAAACAGGTGCTCCTCTTTTTTATTTTTTTTAGAAGCAGCACATCCGGCCAGCAGAAGCAGGGGCAAAGAGAAAACTAATATGCGCATGAGATAATTTGATTTTATCTGAAAAAGAAAAGGCACACAGACAGGTTTTTATTCTATCTGTGCGCCTTAGTCAACAAGGTTTATTTACCAGCTTTGCCAAGGTTGTACAGCGCTTTTACATGCGCATCCGGCAATGAAATATTATAGATTCTCAGCTCATCAATTTGACCGGTCATTGGAGCGAAGCTGACATCAGCGCTCACTTCCTTGCCGGGAATGCCGTTGTAGTTGGAGCCGATAATTACTTCACTGGGCTCATACGATTTGAAAAGGTTATTGCCTACTCCGCGGTTAGGGTAGCCACCTATTTTAACTCCGTCTCCCCAGATATTAAATACACCGGTACTGCCATCGTAAGTCAGCACAATATGTGTCCACTTATCCATGCCAATGACAGGAGAAAGTGCATTATTCAGGTTGTCCTGGGTACCTCCTCCCACCGTGGAGAAGGTAGGCTGAATACGGAGCGTGGTGGTATTAGAAGCAGGGAAGGATTGAGTGTTCAGCGCAAAATTAATATTACCGGTAAAAATGCCGGGCCTTGCCAGTTGAAACAGCATCGTTCTTTTGGATCCGTTATTCAAAATCTTGACCCATGTACTGATGGAAAAGCTTTTGAATGCTTCCGTTTTAAACTGATCAAACTGCTGGCCAAAATACAGGTAACCGGCATTCAGGCTAAGTGCCTTTCCTTTCACTCCTCCTTCTACTATCGCATCATTGGCAGTTGCTGTGGGAGCAGCGCTGGTTTTTGTTTCATTCTTAGTATCGTCAAATGTCCAGTAAGCAACCAGCTTGTCAGGGAATATTTCATCAGAGCTTGTATAGCCATCAATTTTCCCCTCATAGTCTGCAGGCGAAACCGGCGGCAGCTTGTTTGGATTACCATCTTTCCTGCAGGATGTGGCGCTCAGCATTATTACTGCTATCGCTGCAGCACAGAGGTGGCTTTTATTTTTTATTATATAGTTCATTTGTTCTGTGTTTAGTACTTGATAAAATTAATACCCGGCATTTTGCGTCAGCTTTCCCTGGCTAAGGTCAATCTGTACCTGGGGAATAGGAAGCAGTACATCCCGGCTATTGCTGAAGTTTGTTTTTCCGGCGGCGTGCAATGCTTCCTGCGCTATGCCCCAGCGAACAATATCGAAGAACCGGTCATGCTCCATGCCCATTTCCACCCTGCGCTCATGGCGTATGGAATCCCGCAACTCTGCCTGATCGGTAGTAGTAATATCCGGCAGGGTTCCTGCCGGAGCGCCGCGGCGGGCTCTTTCTCTTACGCTGTTAAGCGCTACACGGGCAGCTTCAATATTTGCAGCGCCGCCTGCCTCATTGGCTGCTTCAGCATACATGAGCACCACATCTGCATAGCGCAGAATGCGGATGTTCATCCAGTAGGAGCCGTTACTGGCTATTGCATTGCGGATACCGGGGTCTGAATGTATTTTATGGTTATACCGCGGGTTGGGAAGGCCTACCGGCAATTCTTCACCATAAATACTGCTATATGTTGTAGTGCCATTGCTGGTATACAGTATTGTTCTTGTTCTTCTTGGGTCATTATCTTCATATGCGTCTTCCAGGCTGGTACTTGGTGTGTTCCATCCCCAGCCAAGATTCCAGATGCCCGTACCTCTCACCCCCTGTATAGAAGCATACTGTACCCCGTTTGCCGTTTTTACCTGGAATGTGGCTGTTGCCTGTACTTCAAATACAGATTCCGGCCCGTTTTCACCCACTTCTCTGAAAACATTATCATACGACATGGAGAGATTATACAATCCCGAACCCATCACAAGGCTGGCAGTTGCCATGGCCTGTTGCCATTTTTGCTGTGTCAGGTATACTTTTGCCAGCAGACCGTTTGCAGCACCGCTGGTAGCCCGGCCTACAAATTTATCATCCCATACAGTTGGAAGATTAGCGGCCGCAAACTGCAAATCATCTTCTATAAATGTATATACAGCCGCAGGTTCAGACTGAGGCACATTAGCCTGCGCTGCCGGATCGGTAAATACCTGGTCAATAATCGGCACCCTGCCAAACAGGCGAACCAGCATAAAGTAGGAATATGCCCGTAAAAACCGGGCCTCACCTTCTGACTGTAACTTTACTTCAGGTGTGGCCACAATGTTTCCGTTATTTTTAACCTGATCCAGGGCGATATTGCATTTATTGGCCAGACTGTAATAGCCAAGCCATAATGTATTTGCAAATCCATTGCTTGGAGATACCGGAAAATTGTCCATATCTATAGCATTGGCGCCACCATCGGCCGGTGTGCTGCCTTTGTCTGCGTCATCGCTCCGGATGCTGGTAGCAGCAATGAAGGACTGGCTGTGCACATTAAAAGCCCTGAGCTCAGAATAAGCACCAAATAAGTAAGTATCATAAGGGCCTGAACCCATGGGATAAGGGTAATCATCCTGTGTATACTGACCCTGCGGATCCCTGTCCAGGAAACCCTTCTTACATCCTGCAAAAATCAGCAGCACCGCCAGCAGTAATGCTGACGTTCTGTAGCTTCTTTTCGTTATGGTATGCAGTTTCATTTTATAATAAGTTTAATTAGTTATGATTAAAAGGATACATTCAGGCCAAAAGAATAAATGGCGGGCACCGGGTAAGTACCATTATCTGCACCACTTGCAATGGGGCTGCCCAGAGACACTTCAGGAGTAAACCCTGTAGCCTTTGTAAACGTTGCAATGTTTTGGCCGCTGATATAGAGCCGTAGCTGCCTGATTGGCGTTTTGTCCAGTATCCTTTTGGGGAAATTGTATCCTAACTGCAGGGTACGCAAACGGAAATAATCACCCGGCTCCAGGAAATAACTGCTGAACAGGAAATTATTACCCCGGTTGTTATCAAGTATGGGTTCTATATTAGTTGTACCGGCTGCTGTCCATGCATTCAGGCGGTTTGCTTCATAGTTCAGCGTGGCATAAGTGGCTGTCCTGCGTTGTGTGTAGATCTTATTGCCGGCAACACCCTGCCCTTCAACCAGGAGATCAAACCCTTTATAGCCAAGCGTAATGCTTCCTCCAAAATTGTATGAAGGGAACGGAGTACCTAAATAAGTACGGTCGGCCGGATCAATTTTTCCATCACCATTTACATCTGCAAAAGCAATATCACCAGGCAGTGAAGTGGGCATGGTGGGCATCTTATCCATATCTGCTACTGACTGGTAAATGCCAACCTGCCTGTAGCCCCAGAAATACCCGACAGACTCTCCGGAAACGGTTCTGTTTACATTCCCATTCCCCAGTATTTCAAAATCAAGGTTATTGCCAATTGACACCACCTTATTACGATTGTAGCTGACATTTCCATTGATGCTGTAAGTAAAATCATTACCAATGCGATCATTCCATCCCAGCGTTACCTCAATTCCTTTATTACTAAGATTGCCAAGATTGGTCAGGAACGGGTAGCTGCCCGCTGTACCCAATAGTGTGATAGTAGTCAGCAGATCTTTTGTAGTGCGGTCGTAAAAAGTGATATCCCCGCTTAGCCGGTTTTCCAGTGCTCTTGCTTCCAGGCCTATATCAACGCCACGCACAATAGACCAGCGAAGATTTGAGTCAGGAACATAAGCAGGAATAACGGAACCATACACATTATCTCCAAACACACCTACATTGGCAGTATTCAGACCGGGGCGGAATAAGTTAGGAGACAAACCAAGGCCACCGCCAACAGTACCCCAGGCGCCTCTTAATTTCAGAAAATCTATTCCTCTTAATGTAAAGAAATCCTCTTCGCTGATTACCCATCCCAGCCCTACACTGCCAAAATTGCCCCAGCGGTTTGCAGGAGCAAACTTGGAGCTTCCGTCACGGCGAAAAGTGGCATTCAGCAGGTACTTACCTTCATAAGAATAGTTAATCCGGCTGAGAAAAGACATAAACGATTCTTCACCACCACTGCCTGAATTAAATACCGGGTTATTATCTCCGTTGACAATATTGAGATACCAGAAGTCAGGGTCTCTTGGTATTACAAGCGAGGTATCGGTACGGCTGCCGGATAAAGAAGTGCTGCCCTGGTAAAGCGTGGAAAAGCCCGCCATAGCAGTCACATTATGCTTGCCGCCAAAAGATTTTGTAAAGGTTAATGTATGATCCTGCTGAAACTTTCTGAACTCGGAGCTTGATTGTGCCACACCGGATCGTCCTTCTCCCTGCGGGTTGCTTGATACGGTATCAGTAGGTGCCGTATGTTCTCCGAGGTTGATATAACGGAAAGGCGGTGGCGAATAGCTCCGGCTGTTATTAAATCCAAGATCAGCATACAGGGAAGATTTCCACGTAAAGCTCTTTAAGAATTTTATCTCGCCAAAAATATTGCCAACAAAACGGTAGCCTTTATTGACAGCATTGCCTGCGGCCTGGTTCATAGCGGCAACAGGGTTGCCTAGTTGTGCCCGCTGGAAAGAAGGCATGGCATAATACAAATTATCTCCAGCCTGTACTGGTACGATTGGCGCTGCACGAAGGGCACTGTTTAACAATCCTTCATTAGGGTTTTCGCGGATGAAATGAAAAGCAGTGATATCACCACCCACTTTGATGCTTTTGTTAAACCGTATCTCATGATTCAGGCGGGCAATGTACCGCTGAAACTTATCGTTTTTCAGCACACCCTCCTGTGTATTGTAGCCCAGGCTGAAAAGCGAAGTTGATTTTTCCCCGCTGCTTGTTATACTCAGGGTGTTATTGTTTATCAGCGCATCCTGGAATATCAGTGACTGCCAGTCGGTATTGGCAGTGTAATTCGTATAGTCAAAAGGCTGTGCCCCGGGTGTGTTTGCCAGTTGTGCAGAATAAAGCATTTTAAATCCCTCAGCATCCACCACATCTATGCCTTTTACTTTTTGTATGCCGGTATTGCTCTGGAAAGATATTCTTGTTTCTCCCCTGCCAGCCCGTTTTGTAGTGACGATGATAACGCCATTCCCGCCCTGCAAGCCAAAAATGGCAACAGAAGAAGGATCTTTCAGCACTTCAATGGAAGCAATATCTCCGGGGTTCAGGTAATCTATGTTTGTTTGAAACACTCCATCTACGATAAACAAAGGGCTGGCATCCCCATTTGTCGCATTTACTCCCCGTATCCTTACTGTAGGGGATGATCCGGCACGGCCGCTATTCACGATTGTTAAACCAGCTACTTTCCCCTGCAGGGAGCTTACAGGGTTATTATTAGGCATGATGGCCAGTTCGTCGCCGCCTATGGAAGCTATGGAGCCCGTCAGATCCCTCTTCTTTTGTGTACCATATCCCACTACTACTATCGCATCGAGGGTTTTTTCTGCCGACAGCATCACTATGTTTATGATATTCCGGCCCTCTACCTTTTGCTCAATCGTCACGTATCCCACGTATGAAAACTCCAGCGTAGCATCATCAGGCACTGTAAGGGAATAATTACCGTCACCATCGGTGGTGGTACCAACAGTGCTCCCTTTAATCGTTACAGAAACTCCCGGCAAAGGCACGCCGGTGGCAGATGTTACCTTTCCGGCTACTCTTACCTCCCGGATATTCATTTCTGCTACAGGTGCCGCCTCTTTCAGCACCACCAGGTTGGTATTTAAAATTTTGTACCGGATGCCGGTATTGGAGAATATCCGCGACAGCACATCGTCTATCGGTGCGTCTTTTACTTCCACGCTTACCCTGGGCTTGCCTTTCACCACATCTTCATCAAAGAGAAAGCGGTAGCCACTGTTTTTTTCAATGGCAAATAATACCCGTTTGATATCTGCTGTTTTCATGCGCAGGGTAATTTTTTCCTGCGAATAACCATTGGCAGATACCTGCAGGCAGGCAACCGTAAGCAGCAGCAGCGTCATTTTCATAATGCGGAAGAGCTTTGGTGAGAGCAGGCCGCTAAAAACGGTCCCCGCTTCATTTTTTTTCATAATTTACATTTGAAGGGTTAATTACTGGTTGATTCTCCGTCCGGGAGATGTCCGATTGGTTGATTAGCCTCCGAAGGGGTCCGCGGCAACGGGCCTCTTCTTTATGCTGCCAGGTTTGTTAAGAAGTGTTTACTTTTTTCATATAGCAGTAGTTGTATGGTTGTAGTATGGGTTACGTTACCGGTGAATAATAATTTTATCTCCTTTCCTGTCAAATGAAAAAGGCATGGTAGAGGTATAGGCCAGCCCTTCCAGCGCCTGTTCGATGCTTTCGTTTTCAAACTTGCCTGTCAGCCGTTTCGATGCCAACTCTGCATCCCTTATCTCAATTTCCACGGCAAACCAGCGCTCCATTTTTATGGCTATATCTTCCAGTTTTTCATCGTCAAATACCAGCTTATTATCTTTCCACTGCACTTCAGATACAGTGCTGTCAATCAGGCTGTGCTTCAGCTTATTGATTGCCACAAGTGTTTCCTCTTTATCCGGCTTCATAGCTATACCCGGCTTATCCGCAGCATTCTCCACCACCAGCTTTTCATTCGGGCTCAGGATTATTTTATCGTCCGGGCGATTTTTGATCACCACTTCTATCTTGCCTTCCAGCAGGCTGGTTTCCGACTTTTCATCTTCCGGGTAAGCCCTTACATTAAATACGGTTCCCAGCACCCGGATATCAAGCGCATGGGTATGGATGAGAAATGGCCGTGAGGCATCTTTCACCACATCAAAAAAACCTTCGCCGCTCAGCTCCACTTTTCTGTCGTGCACACCAAAGTCTTTGGCATAGGTGAGCCTGCTGCCTGCATTCAGCCATACGATAGTGCCATCCGGCAGTTGTATACGGGACTTGGAGCCCAGCCGGGTGCTTACTTCATGCACATCTGCTGTTGCTTCAGCTATGGCGGGTTGCTTAGCGCCTTTATTATTATTGTTAATAGAAAGAAAGAGCAGGAATGCAAGGCAGGCCGCTGCTGCGGTGATGGCTGCTATGCGCAGCACTTTTACCTTTTTCCTGCCAGCCTGCTGCTCCGGCCACCCGGTATCAGGCATTCCAAAAGGGATGTTTTGCTCTTTCATACGCTGCAGGTGCAGCAGGAAAGCATCTTCGGCTTCAAGATTTGCGGGGGACTGTGCGGGAGAGGATTGCCAGAGGTCTTCAATATTCTGCAGCGCATACTGCCATTCAGGATGCTGGCGGATAAGCTGCTCCAGCTCCGCCAATTCTCCGGCGGATGCCTCCCCGGCTATTTTTTTAGAAAAAAGTATCCAAAAATTTTCCTGGCTCATGCAGTCGTTATCGTTCGTACCAGATAAGACAAAGCCGGGAAAATGATACCCCTAAATGAAGGAAAAATTATTTTTCTGATGGTTTTTTTGCAGGTGCATTGATCTCCAGGTGCATACATTTGCCCAGCCTGCGTATAGCAATAGCCATTTGTGCCTCAACGGTTTTGACAGACAACTGCAGCAGCTCCGCCACTTCGCGGTACTTAAGCCCGTCTTCTTTTACCAGCTTAAAAATAAGGCGGCAGCGGGTAGGCAGCTCATTAATTGCCCGCCTTATCTGCTGGATCATCTCTTCCGTCATCATCAGCTTTTCCGGATCAAAATACACACTGCTGAGCGGCACCAGCCATTCTCCCGCATCGAGGGCCTGCTGCCTTTTCTGTTTAGCAATGGCATTAAGGGAGCGGTTTTTTACGGCAGTATATAGATACACCAGCGGAGAGCTGATATCGCCCAGCTTTTCTCTTTTTTCCCAGAGAGAAATAAAAACATCCGAAACAACCTCCTGTGCATCATCCTGCGACTTCAGGATGCCGTAAGCAAACTGGCAAAGCGGCCGGTGCAGCAGGATAAAAAGCTCTTTGTAAGCAGCTTCATCGCCATATGCAGCCACACGGTCAAGCAATTGTTTTATGTGTGCAGTCCCTTTCATCAGGCCAGTTACCGGGAGTAAAATTAATACTTAGCCGCTAACTAACTGCCACACCTTTTTAAAACACTGCTGTATAATTCATTAATCACTGCCTGTTTACTTTACCACCGGCCAGGGGAATACCGACTTCAGCTTCACTTTCTGCCCCGTTTTACCAGACAGGCGGGTGGCCTCAATGACCTCCAGCACATGAA